>DASQGS010000001.1:0-2181 GCA_035632455.1 Thermoanaerobaculia bacterium
GCCTGGCGCTTCGGAACACGACGAACGGAGACGCCGGTGGATAGCCGCCGCGAAAGCGGAGGTCATGCCTCGTTTCGGACGAGCCGCGCTGTTCGCTTGCTCCGGACGGCAGGATAGAATCCCCCCTGCGACCCCTTCCGAACCGCCCGAATTCAGGAGATCTCATGCGCCGATTCTTCACCATTTCTTTAATCTCCCTGCTTCTCGTCGCCTGCAAGAAGAATGAGCCTGCCCCCGCTGCTACGGCGACACAGCCTGCTGCAGTTGCCACAACCTCGGCATCGACCTCAGGCGGAGGATCCGCTGCTACCGCGCCGACGACCGCGGCTGCCGAATCGCAGCCGAGCCTCGTCTCCTTCTCCGCCGGCGCTCTGATTGCGCAGAGGCCCGCTGAGTACAGCGACAACTGGTCCGCACTCTGGATTCTCGACGAGGATTCGCACAGCGGCTGGGCAACACCGAAGGGTGTCATCGCGCCGCAGTCCATCGTGATCGCCCTTCCCGAGAAGACTCAGCTCGACCGGCTCGAATTCGACAACGCCTCGGTCGATGGCGAAGGTCGCGGCGCCAAGGACATCAGCGTCGAGGTATCCGACAGCGGTCCCGCGGACGGCTTCCAGAAGATCGCCGATGTCTCCTTGCAGGACAGGCTCGACCGGCAGAGCTTTCCCGTCTCGGCGAAGGTGTCGGGCCGATGGGTTAGGCTCAACGTGAAGAACAATCACGGCTCGACCGAGTACATCGAGCTCATGGATTTTCGCGGCTACGGCAGTCAGCTCACGCATACACCGTTCGCGAATGCCAGTGGTACATACGACACGAACTACGGCCACTTCCATTTGTCACAGGAGGGGACGTCAGTCACCGGTTGCTACGAGCACGCCGAGGGGCTCCTCAAGGGCGGGATCGAGGGGCGCATCATGAAATTCACATGGTATCAGAGCAACGGCGAAGGTCCGGCCATCATGGTGTTCACCCCCGATGGCAAACAGATGTTCGGGCTCTGGTCGTACAAAGGCCACAATGGCGCCAACGGCACTTGGGATGGCAAGAAGATCTCGGATGAAGTCGGAAACTGCCCGCATTGGTCGTCGAAGGGCGGCGTCGCGCAGCAGATGACGTCCGATCTCGAGAGCCTCGGCCGCACGCGCTTGTATGGCATCAACTTCGACACGGACTCCGACGTGATCCGCGACGAGTCGAAGCCGACTCTCGACAAGATCGCGGCGATGTTGAAGGCGAAGCCGGATTGGAAGCTGACAATCGAAGGTCATACCGACTCGACCGGCGGCGATGCCCATAATCGCGATCTCTCCCAACGCCGCGCCGAGTCGGTCAGGAAGTATCTCGTCGTCGCGGCGATTGCCGCCGATCGGCTCACTGCTACCGGCCGGGGCGCCTCGGTGCCGCTGGCAACGAACGACACAGCCTCGGGACGCGCGCAGAATCGGAGAGTGGAGCTGGCGAAGCAGTGACCGGGAGGGCAGCGAACGATAGCATGACGCGTAAAGCGATCTACAAGACTTTATGCAATTGGAAATTCACTATACCGAGGCGCTTGTCCAACGCGCAGTCCGGCGCGCCGTCTTTCGCATTCTCGGCCCTCTCTTCTTTGTGGCGATATTGCTCCCAAAAGCCGCGTAGACGGCGAAGGATCTCCTTGGCAGGGTCGTGGCGGCACAGACAAGAGTGTCTGTGCCACACTTGCCTCGCCGGCTCAGGCCTGACACGATGGCTTCTATGTTGTTGTGCTCGCGTCCGCCACTGGCGCCGTTCCCGCCAGTTTGTCCTGTTGCATCGCGGCGGCGCCGAGGAGGCCGCCCATGCCCATCGACTCGACGGCGGTCGACGGGACGAGCATCAGCGCGCCCTTTTCCTTGAGCCCTTCATAGAGCATGTTCATGGCTCGAAGATGCAACGCAGTTGGATTGCCGTGATAAGAGGTCGAGGCGTCGGCGAAGAGTCTCGCGATCTCGACCTCGGCCTGGCCGAGGATGATGCGGGCCTGCTTCTCGCGCGCGGCCTGCGCTTCTCGCGACATCGCGTCCTGAAGCGAGTCCGGGATGACCACGTCGCGCATCTCGACCGACTGCACCGTCACGCCCCACGGATTCGACCGCTCGTCGATCAGCTTCTGCAGCTCGCCTTCGATGCGCTCGCGGCCGCGCAGGAGGTCGGTCA
>DASQGS010000002.1:0-4717 GCA_035632455.1 Thermoanaerobaculia bacterium
AAGCGCGCCGAAGGATCTCCTTGCGAGGATCCCGATCCTGCCAAGGAGATCCTTCGCCGTCTACGCGGCTCAGGATGACACAAGCGCGCTCAGGCTGCCTTTGCCGGCTTCGAACAGCTCGTGTCTACAGTTGCCTGATCATGTGACGATCATCGCAGCGCCTCTTCGAGCGCGGTCGAACCGTCGGTTCGATCGTCGCGGTACTTGACGATGATCGGCGTTGCCATCCCGAGGCCGTGCTCGGCTGCAAACGCGCCCTTCATCGGTCGTACTCCCGGAATCACGACCGCTCCGTGCGGGATCTCCAGTGGGCTCTCGGCAGAGCGACGATAGATCACCCCTCTTACGGCATCGAAGACCGGTGTCGAGCCGGTGATCACCACTCCGGCGCCGATGACCGCCCGCGAGTGCACGATCGTCCCTTCGTAAACGCCGCAGTTGCCGCCGATCACGACGTCATCCTCGATTACGACCGGAACGTTGCCGATCGGTTCCAACACGCCTCCGATCTGCGCAGCCGCGCTCAAGTGGACGCGCTTGCCGATCTGGGCGCATGAACCGACCAGCGCATGGGAGTCGATCATCGTTTCCTCGTCGACATAAGCGCCGACGTTCACGAACGCGGGCGGCATCATGACAACGCCGCGAGCGATGTAAGCGCCCCGGCGAATCGATGAACCGCCGGGCACGATGCGCACGCCATCCTGAATCGCGAATCGACGTGGCGGGATCGTGTCCTTGTCGACGAATGAAAGCGCGCCCTCGCCGAACTCGGCGAGCGCTCCGAAGCGAAAGGCGGCAAGGATTCCTTCCTTCACCCAGATCTGCGGCTTCCAGACGCCGGAATCATCACGAACGGCGGCGCGAATCACACCGCTCTCGAGCTCGGCGAGAAACAGGTCAATGGTCTCGAGCGCCTCCGCGCGATCCGTCGTCGTCTTCAGCGCGGCAATGCGCTGCTGCATAGTCATCTGATGAAGCTCCAAGCGCCGTAGGCGCGGTTGAAAATAGCCCAGGACGGAGTCCTGGGTACGGAGTTTGGACATTTTGGACGTCGTTACCCCAGCCGCCGAAGGCGGCGCAAGAATTTAGCCCCCGGCTTCAGCCGGGGGTTTGCGGGCGCGACAAAATCCTCTGAAGCCCGCGAAGCGGGCGACAGGTCTTTCGGTGGCATGGTCGACGCGAGATCGTCGTCGATCTGATTGCGCGCTGCGCGCGGGGTCCCCTCACCTGCGCTTCGCGCCGCCCTCTCCCGGCGGGAGAGGGCTCTTCCATGGCTCGATCAAAGAGAGACAAGATGTCCAAACTCCATACCCAGGACTCCGTCCTGGGCTATTTTCAATCGCGCCTACAGCGCTAGGTTAAGGTCAAATGAGTCCGCATTCGCGAAGGATCTGTTCCAATCTGGACCGATTTGCCTGCGTGATCGGCGCCAGTGGCGAGCGTACCGCGCCGCATTCGAGGATACCCATCATCTCGAGCGCAGCCTTGACCGGGATCGGATTCGACTCGATGAAGTTCCCCGTCAGCAGCGGGAGCAGGCGGTTCTGAATCGCGCGCGCCGCGGCGAAGTCACCGCGCAATGCGGCGCTGGTCATCGTGCTCATCAGCCGAGGGACTTCGTTGCCGGCGACTGAGATTACGCCGTCCGCGCCCGCGGCGATGAGCGGCAGAGCCCAGGAATCATCGCCGCTGAAGACGAGCCATCCTTCCGGTCTTCCTCGGAGGACTTCGAGGATCTGCTCCAGGTTGCCCGAGGCCTCTTTCGTTCCGATCACGTTCGGGATCTCGCGGGCGATGCGCAGCGTCGTGGCCGAGGTCATGTTGATGCCGGTGCGGCTTGCCACGTTGTAGAGGATCATCGGGAATCCTGGGCTCAACCGCTCGACCGCCTCAGCCTGCGCGCCGAAGTGGCGGAGCAAACCATCCGGCGTCGGCTTGTTGTAGTAAGGAGTGATCGTGAGGATGCCGTCCGCGCCGAGGCCGACGGCGAGCTCGGCGAGCTCGACCGCACGCGGCGTATTGTTGTTTCCCGCTCCCGCGAGCACCGCCACACGCCCGGCGGCGCGCTTGACCGTCAGCTCCACCACGCGGCGATGCTCCGCGGCAGTCAGCGCCGGATTCTCGCCTGTTGTCCCGCACGGAACGAGGAAGGTCGTCCCCTCCTCGATCTGCCAGTCGACGAATCGCTCGAACGCGGCTTGGTCGAACGAGCCATCCGCCCGAAACGGCGTCACCAGCGCGACGCCGACGCCACGGAATCGAGATCGGTCAGTCATGATGGACTCCTGAAAACACCAAATTATCGAAAGCGATCAGTCCCTTTCTTCCCTGCACCATCTCCGCGGCGATGATCGCGCCTTGAGCGAATCCATCGCGGCTTCGGGCTCTGTGAGAGAGCTCGATAAGATCGTCGGGCGAGTCGAAGAATAGCGTGTGCAAACCGTTTTCCGCGCCGACGCGCGACGACGCGGCCACCGGATCGAGCCGCCCGCCGCTGCCGGTATGGACCTCAGCAGCAATGCGTAGCGCCGTCCCGCTCGGAGCGTCTTTTTTCTGTGCATGATGCCGCTCTTCGATCCCTGCCGAGTATTGAGGGAATCGCGCGAACAGTTCACCCGCTCGCCGTGCCAGCGCGAAAACGACATTGGCTCCAGGCGAGAAGTTCGAGGCGTAGACGGCGCCGATTCCCGCGCTCGCGATCCTCTCGCTCACCTCGGCCAGACGATCATTCCATCCGGTCGTGCCGATCACGAGATCGAGTCCCGCCCCGCAGGCGATGTCGAGCGCGTGATCGAGAGCACTGGCATGAGAGAAATCGACCAGGACGCTCGCTCCGTTCAGCTCGGATTCGCGATCGATATCGAAGATCGCCACGATCTCGTGACCGCGCTGCTTGGCGACGCGCTCGATGGTCTTGCCCATCTTGCCGTAGCCATGGATGGCCAGCTTCACGACGCCACCTCGACCGGCGTTTCGAACAGGACGTGGTGAATCGCTCGCACCGCGCGGTCGGCGTCGCGCGAATCCACCACGATGCTGAGGTTCAGTCCGGAAGTGCCAAGCGAGAACATCGCCAGCGGAACGCCGCGGAGAGCATCGAAGACTCGCGCGCCGGCGCCTGAATCCTGCATCAGCCTTCGCCCGACGATGGCAACGATGCACTGGTTGTCGAGCACCTCCACGTCCGCGACCGGCTGGAGTTTCTCGACGAGCTTCTCGAGATTGTGCTTCTCGTCGATGGTCACCGACACCGAGACCTCGGAAGTCGTGATCAGGTCGACTGAGATCTCGAGCTCCTCGAAGATCGCAAAGAGGCGTGCCAGAAAACCGTGGGCGCCCAGCATTGTGTTCGACGTCATGTGCACCACGGTGATGCCCTTCTTGACGGCGATGGCCCGCGGGCCGAGCTCGCGCGGATCGCCCTCGGACGTGATCAGAGTGCCCGCGCTTGCGGCGTTGTGCGTGTTGAGCACGCGTACCGGAATTCTCTCCGTCACCGCCGGCGCGATCGTCCGCGGATGCAATACCTTCGCGCCGAACCAAGCCAGCTCCGCCGCTTCGACATACGAAATGCGATCGATGACTCTGGCGCTCGGGATGAGCCGTGGGTCGGAGGTCATCATGCCGTCGACGTCGGTCCAGATCTGGATCTCCTCCGCTCCGACTGCCGCTCCGACGATGGCCGCGCTGTAGTCCGATCCGCCGCGGCCGAGCGTCGTCGTTCCGCCGCCGGCGGCTCGGCCGAAGAACCCGCCCATCACTGGAATCAGGTTTCGCTCGACGAGCGGCAGAAGCACTTGATGGGCGGCGGCGCGCGTGCGATCCATCAGGGGGGTTGCTTCGCCGAAGCGGCTGTCGGTGATCACGACCTCCTCGGAATCGACTTGCTCGCCCGGAAGAGCGCGCATCATCATCGAATAGGCGAAGAGCACGGACGAGAGCTTCTCGCCGATCGCCGTCACTTTGTCCTTGGCTCGCGGCGTGATCTCGCCGAGGAGCGCGATGCCTTTGAGAATCGTGTGGACCTCCTCGATCTGTTTGTCGAGCTGGCGACTGAAGGACTCGTAGAAATCCATCTTCTGTTGCACGAGCCGCATCGCCACTTCCTCGTGACGACGGCGGACGGCGGCGATGATCTCCTCCACGCGGCGGATGTCGCCGGCGCGCGCCGCTTCGCTCGCCGCCACGAGATCGTTGGTCACGCCTGCCAGCGCGGAGACGATGACGATGGGCCGCCGCTCGCGCCGCTCGGCGACGATGTCGATCGCCTGAGCGACGCGCTGAGCGTTTCCGACCGACGTCCCGCCGAACTTGATGACGATCACGGACGGCTCCGTTCAGGCATCGGTGGAAAGGCGAAGTTGCGCGCGTTCTTCGGGCTTCTCATAGCATCCCCTTGGCAAGGAGCAACTCGGCGTTGAGCAGCGCCGCGCCCGCCGCGCCGCGAATGGTGTTGTGTACCAGCACGACCATGCGCAGATCGAGCAGCGGGCAACGGCGAAGACGGCCGACCGACACGGCCATGCCGCGCTCCCGGTCGCGATCGAGGCGGGGCTGCGGGCGGTCGCACTCGTCGAGGTAGTGCAGCGGCTTGAGCGGCGCCGACGGCAGACCGAGCCGCTGCGGCTCGCCGCTGAACGACTCGATCGCTTCGCGGATGTGCTCGAGGCGATGGGACTCGGTATGGCGAAGCTTCAACGAGACCGTCATCAGG
>DASQGS010000003.1:0-2971 GCA_035632455.1 Thermoanaerobaculia bacterium
ATAGCGCGGGTCGTTCTTGCGAAGGGGATTCCTCGCCCTCTACGCGGCTCGGAATGACACGGTCCCTCGTCCCTCGTCCCCTCGTGTATCGTTACCCCATGAACCTCCTCTGGGACTATCTGAAGCGATTCAAGTCTCTTCTGTTTGCGGCCCTGTTGCTGGCTACCATCAACCAGGTCTTCTCGCTGCTCGACCCGCAGGTCGTGCGTTTGATCATCGATCGCTACGCCCTCACGGCGCGGCGGATGCCGGCGGCCGTCTTCATCCGCGGCGTGCTGCTCCTTCTTCTCGCGTACGTCGGCGTGGCGCTGGTCTCGCGAATCGCCAAGAATTTCCAGGACTACTTCGTCAATGTCATCGCCCAGCGAATCGGGGCCCGGCTTTACGGGCGGAGCGTCGCGCATTCTTTCTCGCTGCCGTATGCGGTCTTCGAGGATCAGCGCTCCGGCGAGATCCTCCAGAAGATGCAGAAGGCGCGCGCCGACGCGCAGTCGCTGATCACGAATTTCATCAACTCCATCTTCCTCTCGATGGTTTCCCTCGTCTTCGTGACGATCTTCGGCTTCAGCGTCCACTGGTCGATCGGCCTGGTCTTCGTGCTTCTCGCTCCGACGATCGGCACGTTCATGTTCTTCACCAGCCGGCGCATCAAGACCCAGCAGCGCGCGATCGTGACCCAGACCGCGGAGCTGGCGGGCTCGACGACGGAGACTCTCCGCAACGTCGAGCTGGTCAAGAGCCTCGGCCTGGAACAGCAGGAGATCTCCCGTTTGAACGCCGTCAACGAGGAGATCCTCCAGCTCGAGCTCAAGAAAATCCGATTCCTCCGCTTCTACAGCTTCCTCCAGGGAACGACGATCAACACCACGCGCGCCGCGCTTCTCTTCCTGATGCTCTGGCTGATCTTCACCGGCCAGATCACCGCCGGGCAGTTCTTCAGCCTCTTCATCTACTCGTTCGTGATCTTCTCGCCGCTGGCCGAGCTCGGCGCGATCATCGCCCAATACCAGGAGGCGAAGGCGAGCATGGAGAAGCTGGAAGAGATTCTGGCCATCGCCCCGGCGCCGAAGCCGGAGAATCCGGTGGAGCTCGGGCCGCTGGCGGCGATCGCCTTCCGCCGGGTGTCGTTCACGTATCCGTCGTCGGATATGCCGTCGCTCGCCGACGTCGATCTCGACATCCGCGCCGGCGACACCATCGCTTTCGCCGGCCCGTCGGGATCGGGGAAGACCTCGCTGGTCAAGCTGCTGGTCGGGCTCTACCGGCCAACCAGTGGCACGCTATGTGTCAACGGTGTGGAGAGCAACCGCATCGACCCCGACATCCTCCGCTCGCGCATCGGACTGGTGACGCAGGAAACGCAGCTCTTCGCCGGGACGATCCGCGAGAATCTTCTGTTCGTGAACCCGGCGGCAACGGACGCGCAGTGCCTCGAGGTACTCCGCCAAGCGGCGGCGCTGCCGATCATCGAGCGCGGAGGCAAAGGGCTGGACACGAAGATCGGCGAAGGGGGAATCAAGATCTCCGGCGGCGAGCGGCAGCGCCTGGCCATCGCCCGCGCCCTCCTGCGCGACCCGGAGCTGATCATCTTCGACGAGGCCACGAGCAGCCTCGACTCGATCACCGAGCGGTCGATCACCGAGACGATCCGCGACCTCACCACGGCCCGCGACGCGAAGCATCACAAGCGGATGACCGTGCTCGTGGCGCACCGCCTTTCGACGATCGCCCACGCCAAGCGGATCTACGTCCTCGCGAAAGGCCGCATCGTCGAGACCGGCACCCACGACTCGCTGCTCTACGACAACGGCCTCTACGCCGCCCTGTGGCGGGAGCAGAGCGCGAGAGGTGAGATCGCCGCGTGACTGCAAATGTTGAATGTTGAATGGTAAATGTTAAATGTTGAATTGGGAGAACGGCTCACGCGAAGTCGCGAAGTCTCTTGATGTCGAAACAGCCCCCTTCGCCTCTTCGCGTCTTCGCGTGAGCACTTTCAATTCAACACTCAACATTCATCATTCAACATTCAACATTCGGCTTTTCTTATAATCACGAGGAATGCATCCCGGCGAGATCACCGTCATCGTCCTCGCCGCGCTCGCGGCAGGGATGATCAACTCCATCGCCGGAGGCGGGACGCTGATCTCCTTTCCCGCGCTGCTGTGGATCGGGCGCGATCCGATCATGGCCAACGCCACGAACACCGTGGCGCTCTGGCCGGGCTCGCTGGCGGGGATGATCGGGTTCCGCCGCGAGCTCGCCACGGTGCGGCGATGGATGCTGCTTCTGATGATCCCGGCCCTCGCCGGCGGCGCGCTCGGCGCGGTCCTCCTGCTGCACACGTCGTCGTCGACGTTCAAGCGCCTCGTGCCGTTTCTCATCCTCGGCGCCACGCTGCTGCTCGCTTTTCAAGAGGTCATCGCCCGCAGCTTCCGCATCGTCGCAACCGCCCACGAGAATCCGACCACCGGCTGGGTCGTGTTCGCCTTCAGCTTCCAGTTTCTGGTCGGCATCTACGGCGGCTACTTCGGCGCCGGGATCGGCATCCTGATGCTGGCCGCCCTGGGCCTGATCGGCCTCACGGACCTCCACCAGATGAACGGCCTCAAGAACCTCCTCGCCATCTGCATCAACGGCGTGGCGGCAATCTACTTCGCCCTCTCCGGCGCCGTGCACTGGCCCGACGCTGCGATCATGGCCGTCGCCTCCATCGCCGGCGGCTATATCGGCGCCCGCGTCGCCCGCCGCCTGGGCCGCAAATTCGTCCGAGGGGCAGTCGTGGCCATCGGCCTGATTATGACGGTGGCCACGCTCGTGAAGTGAGCTGATTCGTCACGACTAGACGCGTGCCTCCACGGCTCCGTAGTCATGCTGGAGCCTGCTTCGAATGCGCACCTTCCTCCTGACACTTCTCGTCACCGCTGCGACCGTTTCCCGGACCTTGGCCGGCGGACCAGTCGTCTCACCTTCG
>DASQGS010000004.1:0-15353 GCA_035632455.1 Thermoanaerobaculia bacterium
TCGGCGAACTGCTGGCCGATCTCTCCGAGGAGGATTGGACCCGCCCTACCGCCGCGAAGGCATGGTCGGTGAAGGATGTCGTCGCCCATCTTCTGCAAGGCGATGTCGGAGTCCTGTCGCGCTGCCGCGATGCGTTCCATCAGACTGCGAAGCCTGTTGAAAGGCACGAGGATCTTGTCAGTCTGGTCAACGACCTCAATGCTCAATGGGTGTGCGCGGCCCGCGGCCTGAGCCCTCGGGTGTTGCGCGAGCTCCTGTCATTCTCGGGGACGCTGGTCGAGGAATACTTCGCTTCGCTCGATCCCTTCGCCATGAGCGGACCGGTCAGTTGGGCGGGCCCGGATCCCGCTCCTGTCTGGCTCGATCTCGCGCGGGAATTCACGGAGCGCTGGCACCATCAGCAGCAGATCCGCGATGCGACCAACCGGCCGCCACTGTACGAGCCATATTTCCTCGCGCCGGTGCTGGACGCCTTTGTGCGCGCCCTTCCTTATTCGTTTCGCATCGTCGAGGCGAAGGCAGGGAGCGTTGTGAAGCTCGAGATTGCCGGCGACGCCGGCGGCGTCTGGTACTTGCGGCGAAACCAGGCGGCCTGGGAATTGTTCGCAGAAGTCGAGGAGCCTGTGGCGGCCCACGTCGTCATCCCGCAGGATGCGGCCTGGCGGCTTTTCACTAAGGGTCTGAGCCCTGAACAAGCTCGCGCCACAGCGATGGTCCAAGGCGATGCAAGACTCGCTGCTCAGATCTTCGGGACGATCGCGATTATCGGGTAACTGACTCTCTCGCCCGCGCGGATAACAGCGCCCCAGGTCCTCCAGTTGCAGTGGTCAGTGGTCAGTGGTCAGTGGTCAGTGATGACACACTCGGTTTGAACGCGGACGGTGACCTCACGAGGATTCCTCTGCGTCCTCTGCGTCTCTGCGTTGAATGCTTCTCTGCCGCCAGACCCCAAGAAGAAGCATTCACCGCTGAGACGCAGAGGACGCAGAGAGTATTTCGCAAGATTGTGCCATTCCCTCTTCGTCGGCGCAGCGCGCCGTCCTCTTGCTCGGGCTGACGTGAGCAACTACGGTATCTTATGTGCATGCGGCCTCAGAATATCGCTCAATAGATCCGGCTTCTTGTTGCGCTCGAGGTGCGGATAGCGCTCGCCTTCGTGATAGTCAATGCGGTATGTGGCGGCACTGGCGCCGAATTCGGCGATGATCTCGATTGGCTGCGTAGTGCCTCTCGAGGCGCGGAGCTCCTCGCGGATGACCTCATCGGACCATTTCCGGCCATTGACCGCCGTGATCTTCATTCCCGGCGCCATGCCCGCCGCGTAGGCCGGGGACGCGAAGACGAGGTCGGTGATCGTACCGTCGGCCTTCACGAACAGACCCAGCGAGAAACAGAGCTCGAGGGACTTGGCGGCCTTCTCGCGAAGGACGAGATAGCTGTTTGGAGTCTCGTTCCAGACGACGTTCCAGCCGGCCGCTTCAATGCCTCCGAGCGGCGGCTGTGGGGCGATGCGGTATATGCGCGTCTCGAAAAAAGCGCGCCAATCATAGGGAACGGTCTCGTTCAATGCCGCCACAATGTCATCGATCGTGTAGGCGCGGACCATCGGCGCTGATGACGGCGGCCCGAAGAAGCGCTTGCAGAAATCGTCGAATGACTTCGTGCCGCCGCTCAGGGAACGGATAATCGTGTCGGCTTCCAGCCAGATCAGTCCCGATTCGTCATAATAGTCCAGGCTGCGGCGATACGGGACGCCGTCGATTGGCGATTCGGCGATCGATTGCACGGCCACGGCGGTATCGACGAGCGGACGCCAATTGCGGCCCGGACGGTTGCGAATCTGATTGCCGGCCACATAGGCGATGTAATCGCGCTCCGCGTCGGCCGTATAGAGGCCACTGCGCGCGGGAAGGACGAAATTGCCGAGGTATCGGGTCATGCCTTCGTAGACCCAGAGCAGCTCGCCGATCATCGGAGCTTGATAATCGGGCGTGGCCAGTCCGGCCGGGCGCCGGTACTTGCCGTTCCAGGAGTGGACGAATTCGTGCGATAACACGGTGATGTGGCGTGCGGCGAGATTCGGATCGATAAACGCGCGCTCGGGAGCGCGGTTGTCGCTCGACTCGTGGTGCTCGAGTCCCTGGGTCTCGACGGAATCGCTGAGCGCCATCAGCCAGCGGTATGTGCGGTAATGGCGGGCGCCGAAAAGGGCGTCGGTCTCCGGGACGAGATTGCGGATCTGGGCGATTCGCTCGTCCGGCAACGCCAGCGCCTGCGGGCTGTCGGCGGCGATAAAGAGGTGGACACGCCCATCCTCGGCGATCGGGATGGTGCGGACAAACGCTCCGGCGAGCAGCGGCGAGTCGACGAGCGTCGTCAATGAGACTGGCTGGAAGTCCGTGCGATCGCCGTTGGTCTTGTCGACGGGAAGAGCGGTATCGAACTTCCAGCCTTCAGGCAGGCGAACCGAGGCGCGAACCGTGATCTGATCCGTCGGAGTACCGGGTTCGTACACAATGAGCTGGTTCCACAGCACGGCAAGCAGGTTCTTCGTGGCATTCGCAGATTCCCCGTAGCCGCTTACGCCGAATGTGGTCGATGGCGAGAGATAGTCGAAATCGACATCGACCGAATCGGCGCCCTTCGGCACATCAATGTGGAATGCGAACATGTCGATGTTGTCGCGCGACCACGCCAGCTCGCTCCCGCCGGCGCGCACGTGCAGGCCGACCATCTGCATCAACGGCCCGCTCGGCGTGTGCTCGCCCGGCACCCATTTCGGATAGACGAACGTCATCGGCCCCGGCGCTGCGGGCAACGTGACGTGCGCATGAAAGACCGCACGTCGCGCGTCTGTGGCATCGACAAACACCGAAGCCACGCGCGTCGCGGCGGCCAGCGGCAAGGTCAGAGCAAAGGCGAGACCGAGGACGATCGATTGACGTCGGTTCAAGATGCGGCTCCTTCGAATGAGGTCTGGCGATAGTAGCGGGTTGCAAGGCCGACCGCTAGCGGCTCAACATCTCAATACTTGAACCTATAGCCAATCTGGGCTGAAACCGCCCTGGGGTTGGCGTAGTGCGTCCCGCCGAAGGTATTGCTCTCGTCCAGCAGATAGCGCTTGTTCGCCACATTGAGCGCCGTGATTTTCAGGGACCACAAGCCGGCGGTCGTCCCGGCGGCCACGTCGAAGGTCGTGTGGCTTGGTAGGTGTGCCGGTCCGTTGCCCTGGAGAAATCCCGAGCCGTACGCAACGGCGCCGGAGATCCAGCTCGCCCGCGGAAGGCGAAGCGTGATGCCGGCGCTGGCGGTGTTTCGCTGGTCGTGATCGAGGAAGAATCGTCCTTCCTTTGGAGGGCTGAAGTCGGTCAACCCTCCGGCGACGCCTCCTTCGCCCTGGACCGTCTGATGCGAAAACGCCGCATGGACATCCGCGCGGCCCGCGATCAAGGGCGACTTGAGTGTGGCTTCGACGCCGCGGATGTGGACGCGATCGATTGTGAGTGGGAAGAAGATGTTCGAATTGCCGAGCACATCGTGATCGAAGAAATTGCGCGCTTCGGTGCGGAACGCCGAGGCGTCCAGCGTCCAGCCGGCAGCAGTCGTGGCGATGCCGATCTCGCCCTGGTGGTCGCGTTCCCCTCGCAGCGGAAGAAACCCAAAACCCTGCTCGAGCGCGTACTGCAACAGAGGGCCGGACACTGTGGACAGTGGGGGAGCTTGATAATAGTGTCCATAAGAGGCGCGCACTACAGTGTTCGATCCCGGCAGCCGAATGGACAGACCAGTCCGAGGGCTCGCTGCGCTCTCCCGCAACCCACCCGAGAAGCGCGTATACCGCAGGCCTCCACGCATCGTGAGCCAAGGCGTCATGTCATACCGATCCTCGACGAAAATCGCTTGCAGATTGCCCTGCGTTGACTGTCGTTGCGAGAGCGAAACTCCGTTGGCGGTGAGGCTGAAGAGCTCGTCATCGTTCTGTATGAAGCCGAATGCGCCGATCCGGGCGTCGTGCCCGGGTGCCGTGGTGACGACTGTGACTTGCGCGCCGGCATAGCGCGAGGTGCGATGATCGGCCGCCACTATGGGATCGTCGCTCCCGCCGTCGAATCGCGCACTGTTGTCGTGAAAAAATGGCGAGACGGTGAGCGTTGCCCACGGACCGGCGATGTGCAGCCACGAGAGATTGGCAAAGAGATCGTGCTCCAGCTCGAGATCGCGGATTCCGGCCGCTTGCGCATCGCCATCATTCGGAATCTGGTAGTCGTCCCGCCGAGCCGATGCGACGACGCGAAGCTGATCGGAAGCCCGCGGCTCGAAGACGAGGGAGGCGAATGCCCCAAAGCCGTTGGCATTGTCGTGCAGGACCTGCGGAACCGGCGTCTCCAGTCCCAGGTCGCTGCGATTGGCGTTCAGACTGACGTAGTAAGCGAATCGCTCCGAGTGGTCGCCGAGGCTCAATTGTGAGATCGCGCTCTTGTAGGTGCCGAAGCCGAGAGCCAGGTCACCTTCGCGGTCGCGCTCGAATCCTGTTCTTGGAACCACATTGAGGATCGCATATGTGCGATCGCCGTACTCCGCGGAGTACCCGCCGCGTTGTACTTCGATATAGTCAACGTCTTTCGGATCGAACTGTGGCCCGACGTTGCTGGCGATGTTCGTGTTCGGCACGGGAACGCCGTCGACGAGCCAGTCGACCTGGTGCCCGCCTCGGACATGCAGTTGATCGTGAACCACATACGATCCCGGCACGAAGGCGGTGATCATGGCCACGCTGTTCGCGCTGTCCGCTCCCGGCGTCTGGGCGATGCGAAGGCGACTGACGGTCGTCTGCGTCGTCGACGATCGCGGATCGACCGCCGGCACCTCGGCCGTCACGGTCATCCGTTCCGAAAGCGAAGGCGGCGCCACCGTGAGATCGATGGCTACGGTCCCGCCGGACGTGACCGCTACTCGCGTCTCCTGCGAGACAAGCGCTCCAGCCTCGGCGCGCACGCCGTATTCACCGAGAGGAACGGCGGAGAAGGCAAAGGCTCCGTCCGCGCCGGCGATGGCCGCGCGTTTCCATGAGCCTGATTGCGCGCGCAACGTGACGCGCGCTCCTGCGACTGCGGCTCCATCCGCGGCCTTTACGCTGCCGCGCACAGATCCGAAGATGGTCGCTCGCGACTCCCTCGCCAGCGACAGGACGAGTATCAGAACAATGCCGAATCGTCGCATTGAATCCCCCTGTTCGTAGTGCGTTAACGGCCACCGGAGGGAATCCGGCCTGACGCGCGGCGGCCACGAGAAGCGGCGCCTGAGGCCGACCCCTCAGGCATCACGCCCGCTCGTGGCGACATTTCTGCCGCGCGGACTCGACGCGGATTCAAAGGGGTTCAGGAGCGCGGAGGCGGAGTCTCGGGAGGAATCGCGAGGGTGAGGAGCGCGAATGAAGGCGCGGTGGACCAGGCGTTGCCGGCAGGGCGGCGATCCGAATCGCCTCGCCCTTGAACGACGGCTAGCTCGACCATGCCTGCCTTCGACGCCGAGGCCGTGAACGCCGCGTCGTCTGGCTGCCGGAGAGAGCAGTGTCCGGAGGCGATCGACGAACAACCGCCGCTACGCATCGGGCATGCGCGGCTTCTCATCGTCGTGCAACAACATCGCTGAGCGCTGGCCGTGATCCATGCCGCACCCGGCAGCAGGAGCTGCAGCAGGAACAACGAGGTCACGAATCGGCGCATAGAGTGATTGTAACGCGGATCGCTATTTGGAAGGCAAGAAGGCAGAAGGCGGCCAAGCGACCGGCGTCAGCTTTTCGTTGCCGAGGCCGGCCGGTCCCACGCTCGCAATCCGAAGATCACCATGGCCGGCGTGTCGTGAAGGCGGCGAAGGTGAATGAAGAGCGACGCGGCGAAGATCGCCAACACGACTGCCGAGACGGCGATGGCCTTCGTGCTCTGCTCGCTCAACCGGCTCACCGCAGCCCGCGGACTCGCCGCTTCCTTCGTCGCGCCATTCGGCGCATGAAACACCCAACGGCCATTCTCGCGCACCGACCCGGTCCGCGGCGCCGCCGTCACCGTGATCGACGCGGAGAGCGCCGGCGTCAGGAGAGCCACCAGTGCCGAGATCATGAAGAGGCGTTTCATCGTCTGCTCGCTGAAGACGAGACGACCAACCCGTCTCCGTCGTTGCGGCAGAAATGGAAAACAATTGGTGAAGGCTCTCCTTCTCCCCAAACTTGGATTTCTTCGCTCGGTGCGCTACATCATTCGCGGGGAGAGGGAACTTCGATCGCGGCCGTCTTGGCACTCCAGTTCCCTTGCCATCCCCCGCCCAGCGCCTTCACCAGGTTCACACTCGCCACCATCCGGCGCGTCAGGAGGTCGACGGACGTGCGCTCGTTGGCGAGGAAGGCGTTTTGCGCGGTGATCACCTCGAGGTACGACGTGACGCCGGCCTCGTAGCGGTTCCGGGCGAGTTTGAGTCCGTGCTCGGCGGCGGCCTCGGCCTGGGCCTGCTGGACGGATTCCTCGGCGAGGATGCGGAGCGCCGCGAGGTTGTCCTCGACCTGCCCGAACGCAGTCAGCACGCTCTCGCGATACGCCGCGACGGAGGCGTCCCATGCCGCCACGGCCTGTTCGTTCGTCGCGCGGCGCTTGCCTGCGTCGAACAGCGGCTCGGCGACAGCCGCGCCGATCGACCAGAACCGGGCGGGAAGCGAGAAGAGGTTGGACAACGTCGAGCTCTGAAAGCCGGCCGCGCCGGAGAGGCTGAGGGTCGGGAAATACGCAGCTCGCGCGATGCCGACTTGTGCGTTCGCAGAGGCCATGCGGCGCTCGGCTGCGGCGATATCGGGGCGCCGCTCGAGCAACTGCGACGGCATGATGAGCGGGATCTGAGGCGGAACGACCGGCGACGGCGCGGGTGCGATCGCCAGATCCGCGGGAGGCTGGCCGACGAGAATGGCGATGGCGTGCTCGACCTCTGCGCGCGCTACTCCGAGGTCGATTGCCTGGGCTCGCGTGGTCTCGAGCTGCGTGCGGGCCTGGGCCACGTCGGCGCCCGACACGACGCCTTGATCGTAGCGGTTTGTCGTGATGCGCAGCGTGAGCTCGTAGCCGGCGACCGTGGAATCGAGCAACTGCTTCTGAGCATCGATGCCGCGAAGCGTGAAGTAGTCGGCGGCGAGCTCGGCGTGCAGCGCGAGGCGGAGGCTCTCCATGTCGGCCTCGCTGGCCTGGGCGAGCGCGACGCTCGACTCGACGGCCTTACGAATCCGGCCGAACAGGTCCACCTCCCAACCGGCGTCGACGGGCACTTGGAAGAAGTTGCTTGTGGTGGCCGCGCCGCTTGACGACGTGGCACGGCTGCTCGTTCCTCGTGACCGCGATGCCGATGCGCCGGCGGTCACGCTCGGGAACAAGCCCGATCGCGCCAGGCCGACCGCCGCACGCGCGCCGCGATACTGCGCCTCGGCCTGCGCGAGATTCTGGTTCGAAATGTTGATCCGTTCTTCGAGCGCATTCAGCGCTGGATCGCCGTAGGCCTCCCACCACTTCCCGCGCATGGCGTCGTCGCTCGGCTGAGCCGGCCGCCAGGGACCGTTGTCCGTCGCGCCTGACGCCTCTTTGAATGCCGGCGGCACAGGTGTTGTCGGCTTCTGATACGCAGGCCCGAGCGAGCAGGCGGTCAGCAGCAACGCTGCGATTGAAACGATTGCGCCGCGAATCATCACGTTCTCTCCATGACAGGGATGGGCCGGCGCAGGAGCCTGCCGCGAATTGCTTCCCACCGCAGCCGGAAGCGATCGAGATAGAGGTAGACGACCGGAGTCGTGTAAAGCGTCAACATTTGACTGAAGATCAGGCCGCCGACGATGGCGATGCCGAGCGGGCGGCGCAGCTCCGAGCCCGTCCCGCCGCCGATGGCCAATGGCAATCCGCCGAGGAGCGCAGCCATCGTGGTCATCGTGATCGGTCGGAACCGCAGCAGGCAGGCCTGGAAGATCGCCTCCTCGGGGCCCTTTCCATGATTGCGCTCGGCATCGATGGCGAAGTCGATCATCAGGATCGCGTTCTTCTTCACGATGCCGATGAGAAGGATGATGCCGATCAGCGCGATCACCGAGAGCTCGGCGTGGAAGATCATCAGCGCGAGCAGCGCGCCGACGCCGGCAGAGGGGAGGGTCGACAGAATCGTCAGCGGATGGATGAGGCTCTCGTACAGCACGCCGAGGACGATGTAGACCGCGAGAAGAGCCGCGGCGATGAGCAGCGGCTCATTCTGCAGCGACGCCTGAAACGCCTGCGCCGTCCCTTGGAAACTGCCGCGGACAGTGCCGGGCAGTTTGAGCTGGGTCTCGGCATTCTTGATGGCGTCGACGGCGGTGCCGAGCGCCACGCCCGGTGGCAGGTTGAACGAGATCGTCACCGAGGGGAACTGCCCCTGGTGGTTGACGGTCAGCGGGGCCGTGTTCTTCTCGAATCGCGTGAAGGCGGAGAGCGGAACCATCGTTCCGTTCTTCGCCGGGATGTAGATGTACCGAAGCCCATCCGGGTTCTGCCAGAACTCCGGGGAGACCTCCATGATGACGTGGTACTGATTGAGCTGCGTGTACATCGTGGAGACCGGGCGCTGGCCGAAGGCATCGTACAGAGTGTTGTCGATCATCTGCGACGAGATGCCGAGGCGCGAGGCCGTGGCCCGGTCGATCGTGAGCGAGGCCTGCATCCCGCGGTTCTGCTGATCGCTGTTGACGTCGGTCAGCTCCTTGACCTTGCGCAGCTTCTCGTAAACCAGAGGAGCCCAGAGGAAGAGCTCCTTCGAATCATCGTCGCGCAGCGTGTACTGATACTGGGCAGCGCCCATTCGCCCGCCGACGCGGACGTCCTGTACGCTTTGCAGATAGAGCGTGGCTCCCGGCACATGAGCGAGTTTCCCGCGCAGCCGTGCCAGGACCTGGTCTGCGGTGACGTCGCGCTCCTCCTTCGGTTTCAAGCCGACGAACATACGGCCGGTGTTCACGGTCCCTCCGAGAAATCCGTTCGCGCTGTCGACGGCAGGATCGTTCATCACCGTGTCGACGAAGATCTTCAGCTTCTTCTGCATGGCCTGAAACGACGTGTCCTGGTCGGCGACGATCGAGCCGTTCATCCGCCCTGTGTCCTGCTGCGGGAAGAAGCCCTTCGGGATCTTCACGTAGAGGAAGATCGTGGCCACCATCGTCCCGAGCGTGACGACCATCGTGAGGCGCTGATGCTTCAGCACCCAGCTCAGCGATCGCTCGTAGTGGCTCAGGATCCAACCGAACGCCTTCTCACTCGCCCCGTACAGCCGGCCGTGCTTTTCTTGGTCGTGGGCTCGCAGCAGCGTCGCGCACATCATCGGTGTCGCGGTCAGCGACACGACCAGGGAAACGGCGATGGCCACGGAGAGGGTCACCGCGAATTCGCGGAAGAGCCGCCCGACGATGCCGCCCATGAGAAGGATGGGAATGAACACCGCGATGAGCGAGAGGCTGATGGAGATGACGGTGAAGCCGATCTCCTTCGCGCCAAGGAGAGCGGCCTGGAGCGGCTGCATCCCGGCCTCGAGGTGCCGGGTGATGTTCTCGATCACGACGATGGCGTCGTCCACCACGAATCCCGTGGCCACGGTGAGGGCCATCAGCGAGAGGTTGTCGATGCTGAAGCCGAGCAGGTACATCACTCCGAACGTTCCGACGAGCGAGATCGGCACGGCAACGCTCGGGATGAGCGTGGAGCGGACGCTGCGGAGGAACATGAAGACGACGAGGATCACCAGCATGATCGCGATCACGAGCGTGATCTCGACGTCGCGGACCGATGCCCGGATCGTCCGGGTGGCGTCGATCAGAACGTCGAGCTTCACGGTCGGCGGGATCTCGGCCTGGAGCTGCGGCAGCACGGCCTTGATTCCGTCGACGGTCTCGATGATGTTCACGCCCGGCTGGCGGAAGACGATGAGGATGATGGCCGGCTTGCCCTTCGCCAGACCGGCCGTGCGGATGTCTTCGACGGAGTCGGTGACATCGGCGATATCCGCGAGGCGCACCGCGGTCTGATCGTGATACTTGACAATGAGCGGGCGATACTCCGCGGCCTTGAGAAGCTGGTCGGACGTCGAGAGCGACCAGGAGTGACGGATGTCGGAGACCTCGCCTTTCGGCCTGTTGGCATTGGCCGCGGCAAGCGCGGTGCGGACGTCCTCGAGGCCGAGGCCGTTGTTGTAGAGCGCAGTGGGATTCAACTCCACGCGAACGGCGGGCAGCGCGCCGCCGCCGACGATGACCTGGCCGACGCCTTTCACCTGGGCGAGCTTCTGCTGAAGGATGGTCGCGGCGATGTCGTACATCCTGGCGCGGCCGAGCACGTCCGAGGTCAGCGAGAGCAGCATGATCGGAGCGTCGGCCGGATTGACCTTGCGATAGGAAGGATTATTGGGAAGATTCGCGGGAAGCTGGCCGCGCGCGGCGTTGATGGCCGCTTGCACGTCGCGGGCCGCGGCGTCGATGTTGCGATTCAAATCGAACTGCAGCGTGACGTTGCTCGATCCGAGCGAGCTCGACGAGGTCATCTCCGTCACGCCGGCGATGCGCCCGAATTGCCGCTCCAACGGCGTGGCCACGGACGAGGCCATGGTCTCCGGGCTCGCGCCCGGCAATCCCGCGGAGACGTTGATGGTCGGGAACTCGACTTGCGGGAGCGGCGACACCGGCAGGAACTGAAAGCCGATCGCGCCGGCGAGCGCGATGGCGACCATCAGCAGCGTCGTGGCGACGGGCCTGTGGATGAAGGGCGCGGAGAGGTTCATTCGGTTCCCGCTGGTTGGAAGATGGTGGTTTGTGGCGGCTCCTGCGGCCTGGGCCGTTTCCGCGAAGCGCGGTTCGCGACGCGCTGCGCGAGACGGTCGAATGCGAGGTAGATCACCGGCGTCGTGTAGAGCGTCAGGAGTTGGCTGAAGATCAGGCCGCCGACGATGGCGATGCCGAGCGGACGGCGGAGCTCGGAGCCGATGCCGCTGCCGAGCGCGAGCGGAACGCCCGCCAGCAGCGCGGCCATCGTGGTCATCAGAATCGGCCGGAAGCGCAGCAGCGCGGCCTGGAAGATGGCCTCCTCCGGGCCTTTGTTCTGCTTGCGCTGCGCGTCGAGCGCGAAGTCGATCATCATGATCGCGTTCTTCTCGACGATGCCGATCAACAGGATGATGCCGATCAGGGCGATGACCGAGAAGTCGATGCGGCAGATCATCAAAGAGAGCAGCGCGCCGACGCCGGCCGAGGGCAATGTCGAGAGGATCGTCACCGGATGGATGTAGCTCTCATAGAGCACACCCAGGAGAATGTAGACCGTGATGATCGCCGCCAGAATCAGCAGCGGCGTGTTGACGAGCGAGGCCCGGAACGCCTGCGCGGTCCCTTGGAAGTTGGTTTGAACGCTGGCCGGCATTCCCAGCTCCAGACGGGCCTTGTCGATCACGCTCACGGCGTCGCCGAGCGACGCGCCCGGCGCGAGGTTGAACGACACCGTCACCGCCGGAAATTGGCCCTGGTGGTTGACGGCGAGCGGTGCGTTGCCGACCTTGATGTCGGTGAATGAGCCGAGCGGGACCGATCCTCCGCTGCTCGAGCGGAGAAAGACGTTCTTCATATCTTCGGGGCGTTGCTGGAAGCTCGGCTGTGTTCCCAGAACCACGCGGTACTGGTTGAGCTCCGTGAACATCGTCGACACCTGGCGCTGGCCGAACGAGTCGTAGAGCGCGTCGTCGAGCATCTGCGGCGTGATTCCGAAACGCGACGCCGTGGTCCTGTCGAGCTCCAGCCTGGCCTCGAGCCCGTTCGTCTGCTGGTCGCTCGCCACGTCGCGCAACTCGGGCAGCGACTTCAGCTTGTCGACGAATTGCGGGGCCCACAGGGCCAGCTCGCGGGCGTCCGGATCCTCGAGGCTGTATTGATATTGCGTGCGGCTGACGCGATCCTCGACCGTGAGGTCCTGAACCGGCTGCATGAAGAGAACGATGCCCTCGACCTTGGCGAGCTCCGGCTGAAGACGCCGGATGATCTCGCTCGCGCTCGCTTTGCGATCGTCCAGCGGCTTGAGGTTGATCTGGATGCGGCCGCTGTTCATGGTCGTATTCACGCCGTCGATCCCGATGAACGACGAGAGGCTGTCGACGGCTTTGTCTTTTAGGATTACCTTCGCCAATTCCTGCTGCCGTTCAGCCATGGCCGGGAACGAGATGGCCTGCGATCCCTCGGAGATCCCGAGGATGACGCCCGTGTCCTGCACCGGGAAGAAGCCCTTCGGAATCGCGACGTAAAGCAGCAGCGTCGCCGCGAGCGTGGCCACGGCGATCACCAGCGTCGCGGTCTGGTGCTTGAGCACCCAGGTCAGCGACCGGCCGTAGAAATCGATGATGCCTTTGAAGACCCGCTCCGAGGTTCTGTAGAAAGCCGTCTGCTCCTCCGCCGGCTTGTGGCGCAGGAGCCTGGCGCACATCATCGGCGTCAGGGTCAGCGAGACGACGGCCGAGATGAGAATCGTCACCGACAACGTGATCGCGAACTCGCGGAACAGCCTGCCGACAACGTCGCCCATGAAGAGCAGTGGGATCAGCACGGCGATGAGCGATACCGTCAGCGAGAGGATGGTGAAGCCGATCTGCTCCGATCCTTTCAGCGCCGCTTCGAGCGGCGACTCTCCTTCTTCGATGTAGCGGGTGATGTTCTCGATCATGACGATGGCGTCATCGACCACGAATCCCGTGGAGATCGTGAGCGCCATCAGCGTGAGGTTGTTCAGGCTGAATCCGAGCAGATACATCGCCCCGAACGTTCCGACGAGCGAGAGCGGCACGGCGACGCTCGGGATCACCGTGCCTGCGGCGGTGCGCAGGAAGAGGAAAATGACCATCACCACGAGGGCGATGGTGAGCATGAGCTCGAGCTCGACGTCGGTGACCGAGGCCCGGATGGTCTCAGTCCGATCGGTCAACACCTTGACGTCTACCGCGGACGGAAGCGACGAGCGCAGTTGCGGGAGGAGGGTCTTGACGCGGTCGACGACGGCGATGATGTTCGCGCCGGGCTGCCTCTGGATGTTGACGATGACCGCCGGCGTGCTGTTCATCCACGCCGCCTGCTTCACGTTCTCGGTGTCGTCGATGACCGAGGCCAGGTCCGAGAGCCGGACCGGCGCGCCGTTGCGATACGAAATGATGAGCGGCCGGTATTGCGCGCTGGAGAGGAGCTGATCGTTCGCCCAGATCGAGTACGACTGCCGCTCGCCGTCGAACGCCCCCTTGGCCTGGTTGACATTCGCCTGGGCGATGGCTGTGCGCACGTCCTCCATGGTCAGACCGTAGGACGAGAGCGCCGTGGGATTGACTTGCACGCGGACGGCCGGCTTCTGGCCGCCGCTGATGCTCACGAGGCCGACGCCCGGAAGCTGCGAGATCTTCTGCGCGAATCGTGTGTCGGCGTAGTCCTCGACGGTCGAGAGCGGGAGCGTGGCGGACGTGAGCGCGAGCGTGAGGATCGGGGCGTCGGCGGGGTTGATCTTGCTGTAGATCGGCGGATTCGGCAGGTCGCGCGGGAGGTAGGTGCCGGAGGCGTTGATGGCCGCCTGAACCTCCTGCTCGGCGACGTCGATGTTCAGATCGAGAACGAATTGGAGGGTGATGATCGAGCTGCCGTTCGAGCTGCTCGAGGTCATCTGGTTGAGCCCTGGGAGCTGTCCGAATTGCCGCTCGAGCGGCGCCGTGACCGCCGAGGCCATGACGTCCGGACTCGCGCCGGGATAGAACGTGACGATTTGAATCGTCGGGTAGTCCACCTGCGGCAGCGCCGATACCGGCAGTTGCCGGAAGCCGATCGCGCCGGCGATCAGCAGCCCGGCCATGAGCAGCGAGGTCGCGACCGGCCGGACGATGAACGGTTGCGATGGATTCATTTCTTCGCCTTCCGGGCGCCGCCCTCCTTCGCCAGCGAGACGAGCGTGCCGGGCTGCAGCTTGTCGAGACCGTCGACGACCACGATGTCACCAGGCGCGATGCCGCGGCGGATCGCGGTGTCCTCTCCTTCGGTGAGCTGGATCTCGACGTTGCGCATCTCCACCTTCGAGTCGGCCTTGACGACATAGACGTACATCGACGTCGGGCTGCGCTGGATCGCGGCCGTCGGTATCAGCGTCGCGTTGCGCAGCGTGTCGACGAGCAGCCGGGCATTGACGAATTGATTGGGATAGAGCGCCGAGTCTTCGTTCGGGAACTGGGCCTTGATGCGAACGGTTCCCGTGGCCTGATCGATCTGATTGTCGATGGCCAGCACCGAGCCCGTGCCGAGTTTCTTCTGAAGGTCGCGGTCCCAGGCCTCGACTTTGAGCGATTTCCCCGCTTTCGACTGGCGGAGCACCGGTTGGAGATGGTCCGCCGGGATCGCGAAGAGGACCGAGATCGGCTGCTGCTGCGTGATGACCACGAGCCCGTTCGGATCGCTGGCCCGGACGATGTTGCCTGGATCGACCTGCCGCAGGCCGACGATGCCGGTGATCGGTGCCGTGACGCGGCTGTAGGTGAGGTTGAGCTTCGCGCTCTCGATCTGGGCCCGGTCGCTCTTGAGCGAGGCCTCGATCTGGTCCACCGCTGCCGCCTGCGTGTCGAGCTGCTGGCGCGGGATGGAATCCTGCGCGTTGAGGACTCTGTATCGCTCGAGGTCGAGCTGCGCGTTCTTGAGCGCGGATTCATCCTTGGCCAGTTGTCCCTCGGCCTGATGGAGCTGGACTTCGAACGGCCGCGAATCGATCTGCGCGAGCGCGCCGCCTTTCCGAACGAGCTGCCCTTCCGTGAACGCGACGCTGATCAGCTCGCCGTCGACTCTGCTTCGAACCGTGACCGTCTTCAGCGGCGTCACCGTCCCGAGGCCCGACTCATAGACGCCGAGATCGCCGGCTCGCGCCGGCAACCCCACCACCGGCACCGCCCGCGCTGCCGCCCCGGCCTTGGATGCGGGCGCCTGCCCGCGCAGGGTTGCCGCGAGCACGATGACAAGTGCCACTGCGGCGAGACCGCAAGCCCACGGCCACAATCGCCGCCCACGGATGCTGTCCGTAGCCTCGTCCGCAGACCGCTCCGCACCGGCTTCCTCACGCAAGGGGTCGTTCGTCAAATCCATGCTTTCCTGCCTCCGCAATCCCTACCTCGAGAAACTCGCGGCATTCTAGCGCGTGTCTCGAGACAGCCGAATCACGATCCCCATACGACCGGCCGGCCCGTCTGATGAGCGACCACTGTATCTTTTTGGAGAAGCTAAGGATTGCGGCGACTCTCCGCCTATGGACTGGGGCGGC
>DASQGS010000005.1:0-9633 GCA_035632455.1 Thermoanaerobaculia bacterium
CGACTCCGCGCCGTTGCCGATCCCGAGATACTGCTGGGCGAGAAACAGATGCGCGGTCGACGACACCGGGATGAACTCGGTGAGCCCCTGGAGGACACCGAGAATGATGGCATGGGTTAGAGACATTCGAATCCTTTCTCACTCTACGTCATCCTGAGCTGGCGAAACCCCGGAGGGGTCGAGCACAGCGAAGGATCTCCTCGCGAGGGCCACGATATTGCCAAGAAGATCCTTCGCCGTCTACGCGGCTCAGGATGACGTTTTACATCTCCAGAATCACCGGCAAGATCAGCGGCCGTCGTCCAAGCGTCTTTCGGAAATACCGTTTCAGGGCGGCGCGCATTTTCTCCTGAAGCACGTCGGACTCGCGCAACTCCTCCACGCCGCTCTCATCGCACATCTTGACGAGCATGGCTCGGACGCCCTCCAGCATCTCCTGGCTGGCATCGACATGAACCAGGCCGCGGGTGATGATCTCCGGATCGCGGATCAGCTTTCCCCCGCTGTCCACGGCCACGACCACGATCACGAAACCGTCCTCCGCGAGGTGTTGGCGATCGCGGACAACCACCTCCGCCACCTCTTCCGCCTGGGCGTCGATGAACACCTTTCCGTTCGGCACACGATCCGGAAGCACGATCGCCTCGCCCGCGCCGATCTCGGCGACGTTGCCGTTCGTGATCACCAGCGTCCGGCTCTCCGGAATCCCCATGGCCGCGGCCAGACGGGCGTGGTGGATCAGGTGACGCAGCGTGCCGTGGATCGGGATGAAGAACTTCGGCCGGGTAAGGCTGATCATCGTCTTCAGCTCTTCCTCGCAAGCGTGGCCGGAGACGTGGATGTCGGGCTGCTCGTTCGAGATCACCTCGGCGCCGCGGCGGTAGAGACTGTCGATGAGATGCGCGATGGCGCGCTCGTTGCCCGGAATCGTCCGCGCCGAAATGACCACGATGTCGCCCGGGCCGACGTCGATCTGCTTGTGCTCGCCCACGGCCATCCGCGCCAGCGCCGACGATGGCTCGCCTTGGGTGCCGGTCGTGAGAATCAGCACCTCGCGCGGATCGAGATCATTCGGCCGCCCATTGCCGCGGACGTCGCGAGGCAATCGAAGATACCCGAGGCGCTCAGCGGTCTCGACATTGTCGACGAGCGACCGCCCGATCAGAAACACCTTGCGGCGATGCTTCCGGGCGAGATCGATGGCCTGCTGCACGCGGTGGATATGCGACGCGAACGTCGTGAAGATGATGCGGCCCTTCGAGCTCGAGAAGACGCGATCGAGCGCGCCGCCCACGGTGCGCTCGGTCGGGCAGTGCCCCGGAACCAGCGCGTTCGTCGAGTCGCTGAGAAGAAGGAGCACGCCCTCCTCGCCATAGTGAGCGAAGCGGATGAGATCGGCGGCCTTGTGATCGATCGGCGTGTGGTCGATCTTGAAATCGCCCGTGTGGATGATCGTCCCTAGGGGCGTTCGGATGGCGAAGCCCAGAGCATCGACGATCGAGTGCGTCACGCGGATGGCCTCGACGCGAAAGACGCCGGCGTCGATCACATCGCGCGGCTGGATCGCATGCAGCTCGACCTGTGCATGCAGCCCGAGCTCCTCCAGCTTGTCGCGCACGAATCCCAGCGTCAGCGGCATGCCGTAGACCGGAACCTGCAACTGCTCGACCAGGAACGGCAGCGCGCCGATGTGGTCCTCGTGTCCGTGCGTGAGAAAGACCGCCCGAAACTTCGACGCGTTGTCGGCGATGTAAGTCATGTCCGGGACGATGACATCGACGCCGAGCGTGGCGGCGTCCGGGAACATCATCCCGCAGTCGACGACGATGGCATCGTCGCCGTGCTCGAACACCATCAGGTTCATCCCGATCTCGCCCAAACCGCCGAGCGGGATCACGCGGAGGGGCGGGAGATCGGAGGCGGAGCCTGTGCTCATGCGATGGGAAGTTTACAACGTGGCACAGACACTCCTGTCTGTGCGCCGGTGCCCCTCTCCCCGCCCGTGCCGTAAGGCAAGAACGCAGTACGTAATTCGGGGAGAGGGAGCTACTTCTTCGTTAACCCCTGCAACCGCCGCTGGGCGAGAACCCAGGACGAGCCATTGACTTGGATCTGATTCTCCGGCTTCTCCACCCGCTTGTACGCGGCGATCGCGGCCTCGGAGACGCCGTAGTTCTCCGCGATGCGCCCAAGGACGTACCAGTCGTGACTCTGCGGCTCGTCGGCGCCGGCTGTGTCCATGCTCTTGAGGATTGTGTCGCGTGCCTCGGAGGTCTTCCCCGCTTCCGCGTACAGAGCCGCAAGCGTGTGGAGTGACGACGAGTTGTTCCGGATGTCGAGTCCGCGCCGCACCTGCTCGATGCCTTTGTCGAGATCCTTGCCGACGAAGAGCGCGTACCAGGCGAAGTTGTTGTAGTCGACGGCCGTCGGATCGTTCTCGATGATCTGCGCGCTCCGGTTCTGGGCCTCGAGATAATCCCCGCGATCCACGGCGTCCTCCGACAGAACCTCCAGCGCCTTCCGGTCGTTTGGCAACCGCTTCAGGCGCTCGGCCGCCATCTTCGCGAGATCCTCGTGACGCTGCAGATTCCGCAGAGCCAAGACGTTTACGATGAACGCCTGATCGGACTGCGGATACTTGGCAAGGAGCCTCTGCGCGCAGGCAAGGGCGTCCTTCCACTGCTCCTGCAAAGCGTATGCGCCGCCCAGCGCGAGGCTGATCCAGCTCTTCGTCTCCTCGGGCGCCTTCTCCAGCGCCTGGACGAGGACCGGAATGGCCAGGGCCGAGGCCTTCTTCGAGCTCGACGGAAGCAGCGCGGCAGCCGCGAGACGCACCTCGTCGAGCGTTCCGGCCTTCCCGCGCGTCCAGAGCGCGGCAAACGGCGGCGAGTCGAGCGGGTCCTCGCCGCCCGCGGCCTGCACGATCTCGCGCGCCCAGTCGAGCCACTGCCGCGCGGCCTCGATCTTCCCGGCATCCGCGAGGCGAAGCGCCCGCAGCCCGAGCATCGCCGGCTCTCTTCCGAGCGCCGCGAGCTTGTAGTGCCCATCCTCCTTGATGACGAAGGCATCGTTGTCGTGGCTCCGCTCCAGGCCCGGGCCGCGCATGCGGAGGCGGTAGCCGATGTTGTCGTCGCCCTCCTGGGTGATCTCGAGATTCGAGAGCATGACGTCGCAGAAGAACGGCGCGGGCACGCCTTCTCGCAGCGTCGACCTGATGAGCACGGAGCGCGCTTCCTTCGCCGCGCGGCCCGACTTCTCATCGTCGGAGAAGAACTCGTTGGCCTCCTTGGACATCAATCCGGCCAGCTTCTTATCGTCCATGCCGCCGTTCACAAACTCGATCATCATGCGCTTGAGGACCGTTGCCGGAGCGTTGTCGGGCATCGGCAGATCGTCGGTGCGGTGCATCTTCAGCATCTCGTCGGCTTGCTTTCGCAGTGCGTCGGCATTCGGCGCTCCCTGCGCGGCCGCGGAGAGAAGGGCGGCCGACTGCGGATAGAGCCGGATCAGCGCCAGAAAACTGCCGGCCTTCTGCAGCTTCGCCCGGCGCGTGGCGGCGTCGAGCGATTCGCTCTCCTTGACGGCCGCAGGTCCATCGTGCAGCGCCGCCACGGCAACGAGGCGGAAGCCATCCTTCGATTCCGTATCCTTGGTCTTCTTCGTCAGTTGTTCGAGCTCCTGGTACCGGCCGGAGTATGCGTAGTCGGCCATGAGTTGCTGATCGACGGACGCGTTCTCCTCCTCGCCCTTCAGAGTCCTGGTCTCGAGATACTCGATGACCGCCTCGGCGAGCCTGGCGTTGCGGCCATAGCGATGCCCGTCGTCGCCTCGCTCCAGCAGCGCCGCCAACTCGGCGCGGATGGCGAACTCCTTCGGGTCGAGCTCCTTCGCCTTGCGATAGGCAGCGATGGCCGCAGGCTGATCGTAGCCCTTGCGGTACCGGCGTCCGAGGAGATCGTGCTCGAGAATCCACCCCAGAGCGTGGAACGCCTTCGCCGATTTCGGATCGATCTGCGTAGCCAGCTTCGCCTCGCTCCGCGCCTCCTCGCCCAACCCGCCCGCGAGCAGCGCCTTGGCGATGTCGATGTGGTGCAAGGCTTCCTTCGGATGCAGAGTCACGAGCTTGCGGTACTCCGCGAGAGCTTGCCCGACCTCGCCGGCATCGAGCCGCAGCTTCGCCGTCTGATCGAAGTAGATCAGCATCGCCTTCTGATCGCGCAGCTCCTGCACGGCACGGCGGGTCTCCTCGTACTGCTTTGCCGTAATACGACGCGGCCCGGAATCAAACGTGAAATCAGCGAGGATGACGCCATCCGCTCCGACCTTCAACGACTCAGTCAGCGTCGTCGTCCCCATCTTCACCGTGGTGCTCTCGGGCAGCTTCCGCGGAACGAACCCGGGTGGTGGCTGGATGCGGTAGTGCCATTCCCAGACATACGGAGTCGCGAAAACGAAGTCGTGGACTCGCTTTCTCTTCGCAACCTTTTCCTTCTCCTCGGCGGTGGCATCGGGGTCGTCGGCCTTGTAGTTCTGCAGCGCCGGCGGGAGCTCATTCGCCAACGCGGACGGGAAAATGCCAACCGCGGCCTCGCCGTCCGCGGTGATTCCGCGTCCCGCTTCGATTGCCTCGATGCGCACCTGGAACGGCTTGGCGAGATTGTGCGCGTCGCCGAGATCGATCGTGCCCAGCGACTTCGCCAGGTAAGCGCCCTTGACGTACGACTCGAGCCTCTCGCGGACCTGCTTGGTCTCCGAGGTCGCATACCCGCGGCGCATCGAGCGCTCTTCGTCGCCGGCGGCCACCGTGGTCTCCACGACCCTCGCCTTCCCATCCTCTGCGAGCGTGAACTCGCGGGTCTCGACCGTTCGGTTCACTGGCGCGTCGGAGACCGGCGTCAACAGCAGCGCGGTCGTGCTGGGCGAGGCCACGAGCGCCTGCCGTCCCTGATCCTGACTCGGCAGCTCGCCTGCGCGGGCGAACTCATCCGTCGGATCGATCCAGATGCGCGGCTCGGCGTCGGTGACGACGATGGCGTGATTGAACGAGCCCATCCCGGGAAGCTCGGGGCGCACGTCGCGGCCATATCCCGACTCCAGCAGCGCCACATGGGCAGCGACACCTGCCTCGCGCAGCATGGCCACGAGCAGCGTCGCCTTGTCTTTGCAATCGCCGTACTTGTGGCTCAGCGTCTCGCGCGGCGTGCGAGGAATGATCGATCCGTCGCCAAACTCCACGCCCGCATAACGGACGTCGCGCTGAACCGCGGCCAGCAGGCGCGTAGCGATCGCGCGTGGCTCCTTCGCATCGCCCGCGGCCGTCTTCACCGGCGCGCCGAGCGGCTCGCCGATCTGCTTGTCCACGATCTCGGAATAGCGGCGGGCCACTTCCTGCCATGACTTGCCGGTCGAGAACGAAACGCTCTGCGAGAGGCTCAAGTCGCTCGGGAGGTTCCATTCATACAGCTCGATCTTCGGAAGAAGGCCGATCTCGAACACGAGATGAATGACGCCGTCTGTCTCCGTCCGGACCGGCGTAACCTCCGGCGACGTGTGATTGACGAGATGCAGCGTCAGCGATGACGGGTAGTCGATCGTCACGCGCGTCGCCTGCACCGGAACGTACTTTCCGATGTCGAATCGCTGGATCGTGCCGGCGTCGTACATCGGATTGCGCTCCCGATAGGTCACGACCTGCTCGATGACCGAACCCGGCGCCACGGCCGGCAGCGGACCGTGTACGATGCGCGTGTCGTCGAAGATATCGCCGCCGCTCTCGTCGTCCGTCTGCGTCAGGCCGAACGATTTCGGATCGAGCATGTGGACGGCGCCCTCGGCCGTCACGACGCGCGCCTGCACGGTGGGTCTTTCCTGGAACCAGGGCGACCACGGCGCCTCGATCGACGACCAGTCCTCGACGCCGGCTTCGTTGACCACGCGATAGACCATCCGCCGCGTGCTGGTCACACGACCCTGGGCGTCGAAGACGAAGTGTCCTTCGTCGAGCAGCACGACGACATCATCGTCTTTCGCCGGCACCGCCTGGGCTGCTTCGAGCAGCACCTTCGGATCCGAGGAGAATGGAGCGCCATCCCACGGCTTGCCGGCTGCGAGAAGAGGAACGGAGATGAAGAGGACAAGAAAAGAGAACAGCCAGCCGGGCCGGCCGTTCCGCAAGACGCGCGATGAGAGCATGACTACTCCGATTGTTATGGTTTGACGACCCGGTCACGGATCGTAGCACTGACGCAAGGATGGAGAGCAGTGGCGCTCGCCTCAATCAGCGCTAGGTTTGTGCCTACGGATAGATTCGATTGAGCATGCGTGGATACGGAATTGTCTCGCGCAAATGCGGAACGCCGGAGACCCACGCCACGACGCGCTCAATACCCATTCCGAAGCCCGAGTGCGGGAACGTACCGTACTTGCGGATGTCGAGATACCACTGAAAGGCCTCCAGCGGCAAGCCGTGCTCCTGAATGCGATGGAGCAGCAGGTCGTGATCGTGGATGCGCTGCGAGCCGCCGATGATCTCGCCGTAGCCTTCCGGCGCGATGACGTCCATCCCGAGGGCCAGAGCCGGATCATTCGGATCGGGCTGCATGTAGAACGCTTTGATGGCCGCGGGATAGTGGGTGATGATCACCGGGCGGTCGAACGAGTTGGCGATCACAGTCTCCTCATCGCCGCCGATGTCGTCGCCGAACTTCACTTCCATCCCTTTGCTCGCAAGAAGGTCGATCGCCGCGCGATACGTGATCCGCGGGAAGGGGCGCTGCACGTTTGCGAGCTTCGACACGTCGCGCTCGACGACCTTGAGCTCCTCCGCGCATCGTTCGACCGCGCGGCCGACAATGTACTCGACGAACTCCTCGGCGAGCTGCTGAAGGCCGTCGAACTCGAGGAAGGCCACCTCGGGCTCTATCATCCAGAACTCCATCAGATGCCGCCGCGTTTTCGATTTCTCGGCGCGAAACGTCGGACCGAAACAGTAGACCTTCCCCAGCGCGGCCGCGGCAGGCTCGAGGTAGAGCTGCCCCGATTGCGACAGAAACGCTCTCTCGCCGAAATAGTCGGTCTCGAACAGCGTCGACGTTCCCTCGGCCGCGTTCGCCGTCAGGATCGGCGAGTCGATCAGCGTGAAGTCGTTGTTGTAGAAAAAATCGCGGCAGGCCTGCTCGATCTCGCTCCGGATCTTCAGCACCGCCACCTGCTTCGACGAGCGAAGCCAGAGGTGGCGGATGTCCATGAGGAACGCCGTGCCATGCTCCTTCGGCGTGATCGGATACTCCGCCGCGGCGCCGAGGATCTCGAACGACTCGACGCCGAGCTCCACGCCGCCCGTCGCGCGCGCCTCCGCACGCACGCTCCCGGTCACGCACACGCTCGACTCCTGCGTCACTTGATCGACGGTGCTCCACGTCGTCTCGTCCACTTCCTTCTTGACGACGACGCATTGAAGATAGCCGCTGCCATCGCGAACGATCGGAAACTGCAGCTTCCCCGCCGTGCGCTTGTTGTAAAGCCATCCCTTGACGGCGACCTTTTCACCGACATGCTTCGGTAAGTCCTTGATCTTGACGACATTCATCGCTGAGGCATCCTGAAAGGCGGGGGATTATACAACGGGCTTACTTCTTCCTCCCCTTCGCCTTCGCCTCGGCCGCGACCAGCTCTGCGCGAAACTTCGTGGCATAGGCTTGCATCTCGGCGTCCGTGATCCTCGGCAGGACGGCGTCGACCATGGCGATGGCTTCGGCATACTTGCCGTCGTTCGCCGCATCGATTGCCTTCCTGAGCGTCTCGGTCACGGCACGCGTGCCCTCCACACCGTTGATCAGACTCTCCAGGTTCGTGCGGATCTCGGGATTCGTCGTTCGCCCGAGCACCGACTTCGCGAGTGGGATGGCCTCGTCCAGCTTGTTCGCTTCGACGAGCTTGCGGATGTACTGGACATCGGCCCAGACCAGCGCGTCGCGTGCGCGGTCGAGCAGCTCGCGGTCGCCGGTGGGAACGAGCAGGTCTTCCGTAGTGCGCGCGGCTTCGTCGCGGCGGCCGGCGCGGGCATAAAGCTGGATGAGGTTGAAGACCGCGTCCTTCTGGCCGGCAGCGAGGGAGAGACTCATCTCGAGCGCGACGATGCCCGGGCCGGGATCGCCTTCGCTCATCGCATACGTCGCTCCGAGCGCGCTCCAAGCGGGCGCCGAGGCCGGTGCCAGCTCGGTGGCGCGGATCAAGAGCCGCCGCGCCTTGAGGAGCTCGGGCGTTGGCGGCCCGAGCACGCCGTTCGTGTCGACCCGATCGAGGATCGTCTCGGCTTGATAGAAGTAGACCGCAGGGTTGCTGCTGCCGAGCGAGGTGGCGCGGTCGAAGGCGGCGTCGGCCTCGGCGCCACGGCCCGACTTCGCGTAGAGCCGGCCCAGCTCTGCGTGCGCCAGCGCCACCCGCGGGTCGGCCTCGACCGCAGCGAGGAGAAAGCGCTCCGCGTCGGCATCGGCGGCGTTGCCGCGAGTCCAGGCCAGGAGATGGCCGAGCGATACCAGCACCTCGGCGCGCGACATCGCCACTGCTTTCGGCAACTGCCTCGTTCCGATATCGGCGCCGGTGTAGCGCATGTACTGGAACGCCGCGCGATGGACGTATCCGCGCAGATCGCGCTCGAGATCTTCGTAGCTTTCATGGAATGCCGTCGTGAACGCGGTCTCGAGCGGGCGGTGGGCCGCGCGGAGATCGAGAAACGCGGCGAGCTGCCCGTGCCGCTCCGGACTGAGCATCAGATAGTGAACGAGCGCCCACGACTCGGCATAGAAGACGCCCTGGCGCGACCACTCGCTGTACGCCGGCGATTTCTCGTCCATGGCGAAGAGCTCGCGCAACGGAATCAGCGGGTGCTGGCGCAGCCAGAGAACGTGCTCGACGATAGGTCGGCCGAGGCGGATCTCGGCGCCGGAGCCCGAGCCGCTCGTGGAGAATGTCGAGTAATACTCCGCGATCCCTTCATTGAACCAGAGCGGGATGCCGGTCGTCGTGTTGCGCACGAAGTAGTGAGTCAGCTCGTGGAAGACGATGCGGTCGACGCCGCCGGTGGCGTCCGATTGAATGAGGATCGTGTTGCCGTCGCGATTGCTGAGAAACGCGCCGTTGATGGCGGCGTTCTTGCGCTGTGTGACCAGATTACGATACGGCGCGAAGCTCGCCTCGCTGGCGAAGATGTAGACGCGCGTGGGAAGGGTCGCCCGCACCTTGAGCTGCGTCACCTTTCCCACCGCCTCGCGCATCTGGAGGATCTGCCCGACGATCTCGCTTGTCTTCCAGTCGGAGGCGTTGCTGGCGACGTCGAATTCGTCCACCTGCATGGCGATCCACTTTTCCTTCTCCCGAGGAAGATCGACCGCCAGGAGAGGCATGACGCTGAAGAGAGCGCCTGCAATCGCGGTGACAGCTCGCCGAGGATTCATGAGGGGCCGGGACCTCGCTCTACTTCCCCGCTCTTCGTCGCGCCTTGATCACGATCGACAGCTCATCGTTGCGGATGTTCGTGAATCGGAGCCTGACTCGCCCTTCGTCATCCAGAGTGACCACGGCCGGCGTGTTTACCGAGGTCAGCATCCAGCCGGCCGGGAGAGTCACGTAATT
>DASQGS010000006.1:0-3257 GCA_035632455.1 Thermoanaerobaculia bacterium
GCGGAAGCGCGGCCTGTACGACAAGGCGATCATCGTCTTGATGTCCGACCACGGCGAGGGTCTTTACGAGCACGGCGAGCCCGAGCATGGAATCTTCCTCTATCGCGAGGCCATCCACGTTCCGCTGATTGTGAAGCTGCCGGCCGGCGCGCAGTCGGGCCGAACCGTCACGCGCCCGGTAGGCCTCGTCGACATCATGCCGACGATTCTGTCGCTCACCGGGATCAAGCCGCCCGCGCACCTCGATGGCGCCTCGCTCCTCGCGCCTAACGGCTCGCCGTCGCGACGAATATACAGCGAGACTCTTTACCCTCGTATCCATCTCGGCTGGAGCGAGCTGCGATCCGTCGAGGACGGCCGGTATCACTTCATCCGAGCCCCGGCGCCCGAGCTGTACGACATGGAGCGCGACCCTGGGGAGAAGATGAGTGTCCTCTCGGAGGAGCGCAGGATCTTCTCCAGCATGCGAGCCGAGATCGACCAGTACGGCGGAGCGATCGATCTCCCCAAGCAAATCGATCCGGAGGAAGCCAAGAAACTCACGGCGCTGGGATACCTCGGTTCATCGGTGCCCGCAACTGCAGGTCCGCTCCCGGATCCGAAGGATCGCATCGGCGAGGTAGCAGCGATGGTGGAAGCCATGCGGCTATCGACCGAGCAGAAGAACGCGGAGGCCATCGCGGCGTTTCGCGCCATTCTGGCGAAGAACCCGCGCCTAGCCGACGCATGGAATCAGCTTGCCCTTACGCTGGAGGCTTCGGGGCGCTACGAGGAAGCGGCAGACGCGTATCGCTCAGCCATCCAGCTCACACCCGAGCTCGCCGGCGAGTTCGGCCTGTCGCTAGGATCGGTGTTGTTGAAACTCGACAGGCTGGACGACGCCGCCGCGCACGCCCGCCTCGGAGAGAAGGTGAATCCCGGTGGAGCTCGAGTGCTGCTGGCACGCGTCGCACTCGCGAAGAAGGACTATCGGAAAGCCGAAGAGGAGGCGCGAACTGCGCGAAACGACCCTTATGCCAGACTGGCTGCAACAGTTCTGCTGGCTCAGATCCTGGCAAGCGAGGAAAGAGCGCCGGAAGCCTACGCCCTCGCCGACGAGGCGGGCAAGATGGCAGAGCGGCAGGGAGAGGGCGCGGTGGAGTCGCTGGATTTCGTACGCGGCGACGCCCTGGCCAGGATGCAGCGATATGACGAGGCGATCGCCGCCTTCGGTCGCGAGATCACCAACTTTCCGCGAAACAAGCAGGCCTACGCGAACCTCGCTCTCGTCCACATGTTGACGAACCGTCCGGCCGAGGCGCGAAGCACGCTCGACAAAATGCTGCAAGCGAACCCCAACCGCCGGGCCTACCTCTTCGCGGCGCACACCCTCGAAACACTCAACGACCCACACGGCGCAGCCGCCATGCGCCGACAGGCGGAGAAGCTCAAGTGAGTCCAGAGTCGAGGCCAGGCGTTTGACAGCGCGCGGTCCGCAAGTCATCGCCGCCGCGCGCCAAACCGGCGACGTTGGCCGGGAGGTCGTCTGCGCCTGTCAGTTTCGCGACGTCAGCATCTGCCATTCAGGATTCTCCCGCATGTACGAGGGACGTCGATTCTTAATGTGCTGGACCTCGCTGGCGGTCTCGAGCATCAACTGAAACTTCGAGATCAATGCCTTCTGCAACGGCTTCGGCAAGGCGCGAAGATCTTCGACCAGGCGGCTGCGAGCGAACTCGTCTTCCTCGAGCTCCCACGGCGCCACCTGCTTCTCCACGCTCGGTCCGAAGAAGTCGGCCTCGGTGAGGCCATACACCGCAAGGAGCTTCCGGAGTTGGGAGAGCTTCAGGCCACCGATGCGCTGGCCTGTCTCGAACGAGCTGATCGTCTTCTCTCCGACGCCGGAAAGGTTCGAAACGTCTTTCTGGCTCAGCCCGCGCAGACGGCGAATCTCACGCAACTTCAATACCAAGTCCATCATCCTCTCCTTCTCCGGGTCCGATCAGAAACGTCTCATGAGGCCAACGACGACCCCTTGCACGGAGACGTCGTTCGGCCGAGCGAAAATGGGGTGCATCGCTGCGTTTGCCGGCTGGAGGCGGACGCGCTCGCCGTCGTGATAGATACGCTTGAGCGTCACTTCACCATTGACGTTGGCCACGACCATCTCCCCGTTCTCGGCCGCCGAGCGCCGCGCGATGATCACAAAATCGCCGTCGAGAATGCCATCGTCCATCATCGAGTCGCCGCGGACCTTGAGCACGTAGTTTTCGCCACGGGTGGTCAAACGGTCGGGAACGGTAATCGTCTCATCCGAGGGAATTACGTCGAGCGGTCGCCCGGCGGCGATGTATCCGAACAAGGGAAGCTCGCGTACGCCCGGGCTGGAACGCGGCTGCGGTTTCTCCACGAGCTCTACGCCCCTTTTCTGATTGGAGTCGCGCCGGATCAGACCCTTCTTTTCCAGGAGAGAGAGATGCTTGTAGACGGTGCCGTAGGAGGAGAAACCGAAGTGATCGCAGATCTCTCGATGAGTGGGAGCAATCCCATGCTCTTTCTGGAATTGGCGGATGAACTCGAGGATGTCGCGCTGGCGTTCGGTGAGATACGTCATCATCATCTTGTCCCTCTGGGATCAAGATAAGCGGTAATTAAGCGGAAGTCAAGCGTAAAAGAGACGCAACTACCTGCGGGTAGGTAGTGGTAGCGTTTGGACTACCACTGCCAGAGTGCGAATCGAGTGGCGCTCTGATCCGGGATCGTTTCGCCCTCAGGCCACGGCGATCAGCTCGGAATCCGCGAAGAAAAACGCGATCTCGATCCGGGCATTCTCGTCGGAGTCGGACCCGTGGATGGCGTTGTGCTCGATCGATTCCCCGAAATCCTTGCGGATCGTCCCCTGGTCCGCTTTCTTCGGATCAGTGGCACCCATGATCTTCCGCAAATGGGCAACGGCATTCTCGCGCTCAAGCGCTGCGACGTAGACGGGACCTGAAGTCATGTACTCCACCAGCGACGTGAAAAACAGCCGCTCGCGGTGCACGGCGTAGAACCCCTCGGCTTGCTTTTGGGCGAGTCTCACCTTCTTGAGGCTGAGAACACGAAAGCCCTCGGCCTCGATCCGGCTGATGATCTTCCCGAAGTTGCCCTTGCGGACCGAATCGGGCTTGATGATCGTGAACGTGCGATTCGACATCGTGTGAGTTCCTTCTTCGAATGAGGATTGGAGGCAGCGGCGCGGTGCGGCTGCCAGAAAAGCGGCGGGCATTATACAGGCT
>DASQGS010000007.1:0-14169 GCA_035632455.1 Thermoanaerobaculia bacterium
GTAGACCCCGACCGGAATGTGCGTGCCGGCGGGGAACTGCAGGAAGTTCTCGAAGTAAAGAGGAACCGGTTTCGAGAAGGTAACGCTCGACGCGCCTGCGGCAATCGCCTCATCGGCCGAGAGGTCGACGCAGTACGTGTAGCCGCTCGAGGGCGGCAGTGGTGCGGGCATCGATTTCGGTCCCTCGGGGCCGACGGTGAGCTCGGTGGCCCGGACATGCAGACTCGTGAGTGGCTGGCTCGTTCCGTCCGGCATCGTCATCGCGGCCGTCGTGCCAGGCGTGAAGATGAGGGTTGCCTGGCGCGTGCCGTCGACGTCGGACGAGACGGAGCCGCGTGCGAGCTGCGCTCCCGGCGCGGTGAGATCGACCGCGGTGACGGCCGCGTCGTACGGCGTCAGGATCACGTCATCGACGAATGCGTAGTCGTCCCACCGCGGGTTCACATTCCGATCGGCGGGCACGAAGCCGCTCTTGCGATACTGGACCGTTAGCGGCCCTCCACCATTGACCGCGAGATCGAAGGCGCCGTCGGCGCGGCTGAGCGTTGAGCCGTACTCGGGATGGCCGGTGATCGTGATCGTCACACCCGGGAGCGGCTGTCGGCCGTGGGCGAGAACGCGTCCGCGCAGGACGGCCGCGCGGACAAGATCGATCGTGCCGGGAGCGACTCCGGTCTGGATCGGATTCGTACCGGTGTAGAGGAACTTCGTCGATTCGAACAACGTCGTGACGACGGTCGGATCGATCGGCGGCGCCACCGTGGCCGGGTCCGGTGGCAGGGTTTGCGTGGACTGCACGGTGAGCTGCGCGTTCGCGGTGAAGGTCTGGAACGTTGCCGTGATCGTCGCCGTGCCCGCGGCGAGGCCGGTGGCGATACCCGAGGCGGTCACCGAGGCGATGGCGGGCGCGCTGGTCGACCAGGCCGCGGTGACTTCGACGTCGGCTCCGTCGGATCGGTGTGCGATGGCATGGAAGGCTTGCGTGGATCCTGCCTGAATCGTCGCGCTCGCGGGCGAGACCGCGAGGCTGGTCCAGGCGAGGATTGTCAGCGGCTGTGGGCTGGTCGCCGTGCCACCGATCGTGGTCACTGTCACCGGGCCGCTCGGCGCCGTGGCGGGAACGGTGACGACGAGTTGGGTCGCCGAGGCGCTGACGATGGTTGCGGCGACTCCGCCGATGGCGACCTGGTTGTCGGCCGGCGTCGTGCGGAAGCTCGTTCCTGCGATCGTGACCTGCTGGCCTGGGAAGGCGGCGGCCGGCGCGAGGCTGGTGATCGCCGGTGCCGCGACGTATTCGAAGGCATTCGCGAGCGTGGCGCTGCCGCCTGCGGTGGTCACGCTCACGCTGAAGATTCCAGGCGTTCCCGAGGGAAGCGTGGCCGTGAGCGAGGTGCTGCTAACGAAGATGACACTTGCGACCGTGGTCGTCCCGATCTTCACCACGGCATCCGGCGTGAAGCCGCTGCCGGTGAGGTGAATCGTCGTCCCCGCAGCGAGCGGACCGCCGTTGGGGGCGACCGAAGTCAGACTCACGCCGCCTGGGTAGATGGCTCGAATCGCGTTGTTGTCCTGGTCGGCGACGAAGATCGCGCCGGCGAAGACGATGCCGTTCGGCTCGCGGAACTGCGCTGTGAGCGGCGCACCGTCGAGGTAGCCGGGGTTCCCGTGCCCGGCGATGGTCGTGACCGCTGGATTCGCGCCGAGGGTCACGAGCCGGATGAGGTCGTTGTTGGAATCGGCGACCAGCAGGTTGCCGTCTCCATCGAACGCGATTCCTCGGGGCTCGGTGAATTTGGCCGAGAGCGCCGGGCCATCGAGTGCGCCGTTGGTGGAGCCGGCGACGGTCGAGACGACGCCGTTCTCGAGCTTGCGGATCAGATGGTTCTTCTGATCGGCGATGTAGAGCGCGCCGGTCGAGCTGATGGCCAGACCGTTCGGCTGATTGAACTTGGCTTGCAGCGCTGACCCGTTTGTGCTCCCGACCTGACCGGTCCCGGCGATGGTGGTCATCGCGCCTGCCGGCGTGATCTCGCGGATCTTGTTGTTCCCGCTGTCGGAGACATACACGTTGCCGCTGGCGTCGACCGCGAGGCCCATCGGATTGGCCAGCCCGGTCGCGAATGTGGAGACCGTGCCGTCCGCTGCGATCTTCTTCACGGAGTCGCTCTGGGTGTCGGCGACATAGATGAGGTTCCTCGACGCGTCGTATGCGACCGCGACCGGCGACTTGAACTGCGCGACCGAGGCCGAGCCATCGCGATCGCCCGAGACGCCGGTTCCCGCGATCACGGTGACCACGCCGGTTCGCGACACGCGTTTGATCTGATGATGCCCGCTGTCGGCGACGATCAGCTCCCCTTGCGGCGTGAGGGCCAAGCCCCACGGTGCATTGAAGACGGCCGTGCCTCCGCCGCCGGCGAATGTCGTGACCTGGGTATACGTCGCGTGAGCCGCCGCCGCGCCAAGGAGGAGCAAGGCAATCGCAACAACAGGCGACAGACGGAGACTTCGAAACGAGACAGACCGGCCGTGACCGGGGATGTTGGGGACCATGTTTTCTCTCTCTCCTCGCACCGCGGACCAAGCGGCGCTATTGTTCATGCATTGTGGATCGCCGGAATCTTATCCTTGTGACGTTATACGAACGATACGGTTCCGGCGTCGGTGCGATTGTGTTGCGCAACACACCTGAAGCGGCACGAGACCCGCTTGACTAGAGTGACGGAGTTTCAGGATTTCCAGATTGGCCAGCTCGCGCCCACGGCTTCGGAACTACCCATTCCGCTTCCGCGTCATCTCCCGCCATCGATCTTCTGCGGAGACAGCACTGCTCCGCCGCAGAAATCGCAGGAGGCCCGTCAGCCGGTGACCGATGCGCCAGCTCTTCGATTCGAACACGGTGTTGAGGAGCCGATCTCGAATACTGATGCGCTCATCTCGCTCGATGATGTCCTGGCGCAGGACGTCGATCTCGCCGAATTCCGCGAGCAATTCCACTGTACGCGCGGGTGTCGGCGCCACCGGCTCGCGAAGGGCTGCGCCGCTGCTGAGGTCTGCGAGCAGTGCGCGCTGGGAGTCGTCCAATAGCGTATCGTCCGTGCTCGCGCCGCGCCCGCTGCGATTGAAATCAGTGTTGACGAACTGCCGGATGCGCTCATCGGACGGAAGGCTCAATCCTTCAATTCCGAAGCCGGTCAATGCGGCGTGCAACTCGCGCGTAATGCGGGCCGGCTCCACGAGGAGCTCCTCATAAGAGACGAGCACACGAGGGACACCTTCTGTGTCGCGGAGAAGCGTGCGCGTGTAATGCTCCCATGCGGCGAGCGAGCCGAGGTGCGGCCGCTTGTCGCGCGTGGCCAGGGACCGTGCAACTGCCATGGGATCGCGCCAGGCGATGACGCAGACCGGATTCTGCAGGGCCTCGCGCCAAAGCGGAAAGAGCAACGATATGCGCGGGTCCTTGATCAGAAACGGCCCGCGCCCTTGCAGAGATCGGGCGACGATGCGCCGCGCGCGCCCGACGTAGCCAGCGCGCTGCTCGCCGGACAGCCGGGAGATGTCGGCGCGCGGCGAGTCGACCCAGGTCGCGCCGAGCGCCTGCAGAATCTGGCGATTGAGGGCTGCGACTTCGTTGTGCTCCCAAAACCCGGTTGGATTGAAAATATCCGGCGGAGCGAGCTCGTCCGGCCGGCCCGCATAAACGCCCAACGCGTTGAGAATCTGCGCCACAACCGAGGTGCCGGAACGGTGCATGCCGAGCACGAAGATGGGACGCGATTCGCGCGTCCCGGCGGGTGGCGGCTCCGGCGCGAATCCCTCGGCGCGCATGCGCGAATGAAACATCTCGATCCGCGCCTGCGCGCCCGGATACGAGCTCGGCAACAGGAAGCCATCGTCCGTGGCCAGTTGGTGATAGTGGATGATCACGGGATCCGTCTCCGCGTACCCGGCCGGCGGCGCGACATGCGCGGCGTTGATCTGATAATTCATCGCCGCGGGCAGATCGACGCACGGCAGGCCTGTCTCCGCCAGGGCCAGTGCCATGCTGGCCTGGTGCATGTGCCGCTGACACGGCGCGACGAGCTCGGGATTGTCGGCGAGTATCCGGTTGTACCTTCGCCATACAGGCGCCAGCGTTCGGGCCAGAGTCTTGGGAATGACGAGGACGCCGGCGTTGAAGTACGGAATCATCGGCGTGCCTGTGAACGACGCGATGCGCGATCGAGGAGGCATCTCAAGCCCGAAGTGCGCAAACAGACGCTCGAAGACGTCGTCGCTGACCGTCGGTGTCGGCGCAACCTTTGCCTGAAACGAATCGGCGACCAGATACGGCAGCGGATCGCGGACGACGATCGTGTCGCAGTCGAGAACAAAAAGGATCTCTTCCGGCTCTTCGAGCAACTCGGCGATGAGCTGATGCCGGTTTGCAGCCGGATTGGCGAGGTGAAAACGCGAAACGCTACGAACCTCGGCACCGAGCGCTTCGAGTGTTGCACGCGCCTCCGATTCGAGTGGTCCGACGCCGCAGACGACGACGCGCGCGGCGGCAAGCTCACCGCCAAACCAGCGGATCGAGCGGAGCAGACGGATCGCCTGGGCGAGCATCCGCGGTGTGTTCTCAGTGAGCAGGCCGACCACGACATCGGCGGCTCGGACGGGGCCGGGCATAGGGGAGTGGAGCATACTGAAGATGAGTACGAAGCAGAAGTCTGTCTGCTGGATGCGCGGCGCGTCTGCGTGGGATTTTCCCGTCAGTGCAGGAATCCGCGATCGCGGAGCACCGCCGTCACCGCATCCGAGCATGCCTCAGGGGTCGCGGACGTCGTGTCGATCGTCAGCTCCGGCGCGACCGGCCGCTCGTACGGATCATCGATGCCGGTGAAGTTGTGGATGTCGCCACGCCTGGCCGCCGCGTAGATCCCTTTTTCATCGCGCGATTCGCAGACCTCCAAAGGTGTGTCGACGAAGATCTCGATGAACTTCGCGCTTCCGACCATTTCGCGCACCTGGTTGCGCGCGGCGCGATACGGACTCACTGCCGCACAGACGACCGCCCCGCCATGGCGCACGATCTCGGACGCCACGAAGCCGATGCGAAGGATGTTGGCATCGCGGTCCTCCTTCGAAAACCCGAGCCCTCTCGACAGATGGGTGCGCACGACGTCGCCGTCGAGCAGCGTCACCTCCCGCCCCTGCTGAATGATGCGGCTGACCACGAGCTCCGCTGTCGTCGATTTGCCCGCGCCGCTTAGGCCTGTGAACCAGAGGCAGAATCCTCGCTTGGTCTTTTCTCGATGGGTCTCTCCGAGGATAGCGGCGACCTCGGGGCGCGTGAACCATTCCGGCAGCGGACGGCCCGCCGCGAGGAGCTCGCGCACTTGCGTGCCGGAGATCGACAGGATCTTGGCGCCGGGCGGCAGGCGGGAAGCTTCTTCGTATCCGCCGAGCTCCTCGACGTAGACGAGCTCGTGGAACGGGATCATCTGTACGCCGATCTCCGCGGCGTGTCTGGCCACGAGCTCCTGGGCCTCGTACGGACCGTAGAACGGACGCCCGGCCGAGTCCGCGCCCGGGCTGGCGTGATCGCGGCCCACGATGAAATGGCTCGCCCCATAATTACGCCGGATGATCGCGTGCCACAGCGCCTCGCGCGGGCCCGCCATGCGCATGGCCAGGGGCAGCAGCGAAAGCACGACGCGCTCGCTCGGAAAGTACCGTTCGGTCAATGCCTGATAGGTCCGGACGCGCGTGTAGTGATCGACGTCCCCCGGCCTCGTCATGCCCACGACCGGGTGAAGCAGCACTACGCCGTCGATCGCCGCGCCGGCGCGCTTCATCAGCTCTTCGTGCGCCCGGTGGATCGGATTGCGCGTCTGAAACGCGACCACGTTTGCGCGTCCGCGCTTCGCCAACAGGGCGCGCACTTCGCGGGGCGTGCGGCGAAGGTCCCTGAAGTCGCGCGGCGACGCGACGCTGATCACGCGCATTGGCCCGCTGATGTTGCGCTGCCCCCACGATGCCATCTCTGCGACCAACGGGTGCTTCGGGTCGTTCGTACCGAATACGAGAGCAGCCACCTCGTCGCGGCGCCAGTCGTAGATCTCGTCGACCGTCATGACGGCGAGCAATTCATTGTGAGGGCCACGCAGCGCGACGTCCTTGCCTTCCTCGACTCGAGTATCGCGAGTGACGGGGAGCGCGATCGGAATCGGGAACACGGTGCCGTTCGCAAGGCGCATCGTGCGAACGACGCTGTCGAAATCGTCGCGCGACATGAAGCGGTCGAGCGGCGAGAACGCGCCGGTCGCGAGAAGCTCGAGGTCGCATCGCGAGCGCTCGGACAACTGGATGGACGGGAGCGTGGCGGCGTACCGCTCCAGATCGGCGAGCGATTCGGACGGTTCCATCAAATCAATCAATGCGCCACCGTAGGGCGGGATCAGGGTCTCAGGCATGAGCTGCGGATGTTCTCATAGTTGTGTCAGGATGACACTTGGCCAATCATGAAAGTCATCTGTCTTCATCATCGCCTCGGCGGCCTCACGAGCCACCATTTCAATGAAGCCCACGGTTTCATGGAGGAGTTTGACCGGCGTGGGAAACAGTTCGTCCTGCTGGTCAATGCTCACGCGCCGGCGCAGATTGTTGCCGAGCTCAAGGCCCACGCCGTCTTGGACGATCCCACGTTCCGCATGGAATGGAGTTTCGAAGAGCGCAGCCGCCGCTTCGTGAAGATGCTGCACAAAGAGGTTGATCGCCGGCTCAATGCCGATGATTGCGTGCTGATCACGATAGCCACGCAGCTCGAAGCGTACGCACTTACCCGCTGGTTGGCGGAGATGCCGCGCAGGAAGAAGCCATGGATCGTCATCCTCTTCGTCAGTGACCGTTGGAACCGGTCAACGCGCGACGAATACGAGCGGCAGATCGCCGAGTTTCGCAAGCTCAACGCAGCGATCGCGAGCCTCGCCGCTGAAGATGCAAGGCGGATGATCTTCTTCGCAGTGACCGCCCCATTAGCCGAGGAATTGACTGCATTGCTCGGCACAAGCGTAGATATTGCGCCGATGCCGCTTCCTTATGGCGATCCTCATTTGTACAGACCGGCGACTCCGCAGTCGCGCTTGCCGCGCGTCGCAATCCTCGGAGGCACGCGCCCAGAGAAAGGCTCGTATTTGATCCCCGAAATCATTCGAGCCTGCCGATCGCATGTGCAAGTCGAATTCCTGGTGCATCTCACGAACAACACAATGACACCGGAGGCGTTCGAGAAGCTGGCGCGGATAGCCGGCGAGCCGCACGTGACCGTGATAAGCGAACCGATGACCCTTCCTGAATACAACGCCGCGCTCCATAGCGCGACCGTTGCCTTGTTTCCTTATGAGGTTACCCCGTACAAGAAGAGGACATCCGGCGTGTTTGCGGAAGCCGTGGCATTCGGCAAGCCGGTCGTCGCAACCCGCGGCACATGGATGGCCGCGCAAATCGAAGCCGGTCGCGCGGCAGGCACAATCTTCGACGAGCTGCAGCCGGACTCGATCGCCCAAGCCATCGCCCGCTGCGTCGCGGACCTGGAATCGCTGCAAGAATCAGCGCAGGCCCTGAGCTCGGCGTGGAGAGCAGCCAACTCTCTTTCCGCATTCGTAGATTTGATGGAAGGGCGGATCGCGAAGTAGCTGGCGATGGGACCTATGGGACCGATGGGACTCATGGGACCTATGGAGTCGCGGTCGGTCGCCGGACGAGACTGGGGCTCTACAAGCTGTAGACAATTGCGGGCTCTCCGCACTCCATCAGTCCCATCAGTCTCATCCGTCTCATCAGTCCCATCGGCCCGCTCTTCTCACTCGCCAACTTCCGAGGTACTCTCCCCCCGATGACACCCGGTTTCATCCCACCGCATGGCCAATACCGCAGGCTCCTCTCGTATCAGAAAGCAGAAGTGGTCTACGACATTACCGTCCGTTTCTGCGCACGGTTTCTCGAGCGCCGGAACCGGACGGTCGATCAGATGGTCCAGGCAGCGCGTTCCGGGAAGCAGAATATCGCCGAGGGGAGTCAGGCCTCGGGGACGTCGACTGAAACCGAGATCAAGCTGACCAATGTCGCTCGCGCGAGTCTCGAGGAACTGCTCGTCGATTACGAGGACTACCTCCGCGTTCGAGAGCTTCGGCTTTGGGCGAAAGACTCGCCCGAAGCGCGCTACATCCGGAACATCGGCCGCACCGGCGGCTTATCGTTCGAGACGTACCGAAACTTCTGCGAGACCCGTTCGGCTGAAGTGATCGCGAACATCGCCCTCTGCCTCATCCACCAAACCAACTACCTGCTCGATCAGCAGATCCGCCGCCTGGAATCCGACTTCGTAAGAAACGGCGGCATCCGCGAGCGGATGACCCAGGCCAGGTTGGCTCACCGGAAGCGATCAGGATCGTGAGCCTCTCGTTCCACACCCATCCGTCCCATTCGTCTCATCCGTCCCATCTGTCCCATGAAGCCAGTCAATCCTCCCCATCCCCAGCCCCCGCCCTCTGCGCCGAGAGCTTCAACTCCGATCCGACCCGCAGCGTGCCGGGTTTGCTCTTTGTTTCAGCGGGAGGGAGAGCCTTCAGGCGCGTCTCGGCGAGTCCCTTCGAACGGAGCACCGCGAGAACCGCGGCGGCTCGGCTTCGGGCCAGCGTATTCAGCTCCTCCGCACTGACGGTCTGCGCCGCGACGAGTTGTGCGCGCAACTCATCGTAAAAGCCCTTCGCGTCGAAACTCCCCGCAACAATGGGGACCGGCGGCGGCGCGCTCTTCGCTCTCCGCCCGCTTTTCTGTTCCGGGGCAGGTTGCGGCGGTTGTTGCGTGAACTTCGTGCGTTCCTGCGAGAGCTTCTCGGCGGAGAAGGTCTGCGAATAGAGCGCTTCGAGGATCGACTCGAGTGAAGGAGGCTCGGCGGAGGCGGCCTGCGGAGACTCCCGGCGCGAGGCGATTGCAGAATCGATCTTCGCTTTCCTGATCGCCGCGCTGTCGAGCGCCGGATCGAACGTCCCTTGTACGCCGAGGGTGAGCTCGGGACGAACCGCGAGCTCGCCCGCGACCTTCGCCAGTTTTTCCGCGTCGGGCGGCGGCACGCTCGCTTCGCCGGGATCGAACGATACAAACTCCAGGTTCTCGGCGGCGATCCCCATGGAGCGGCCGAGCGCGCGGAACGGTGCCTTCACCACGTTCCCGAGAATCGTCTTCACTGCCTCCCAGAGAACGACGCGATAGTTGAACTCCGGCGAGTCGACGGACCCTACGATGGGAACCTGCAGGTCGATCCGGCCTTCCCGATCCTTCAGCAGCGCGACGGCGAGCCTCACCGCGAAGCCCGCGTGCGAGCGGCCGATCTTTTTTCCGAGGGTCATGTCCGTTGCGACGACGCGATGGTCGCCCACGAGTTTGCGGTCGGCGATCCGGTAGTGGATGTCGAGGTCGAGCAAGCCCCGCTCGATCTCGTAGCCCGCGAACTCCGCCGAGTACGGCGTCAGCCTCGGCATCGTTACGCTCCGGAATCGAACGGTGAGATCGGTGCCGGCAAATAGATCGGATGCTCGCAACGTTCCATCGGCTCTCGTCGACCCGTGTTCCGGAACGTTGCCTTCGAATCGGACCGTCGATGCCGCTTTGCTGGTGGTGGACAGATCGGTGATCTTCCCGGTGGCCGGGCTGATCGACGTCGCGAATGGCAGCACGAGGCTGTCGTCGCGGTAATCGACCGTCGCGTTGCGAATGTCGATCACTCCCACATCGAACGAGCCCTTTGCCGGCTCGGCCGGCTTGGCCGCGGCCGGTTTCACGTCGCCAGTTCCGGTGGCAGCAGGTTTCGCGATGGTCGTGCCGTCCGCAGGCTTTGGCGCAGGCGTCGCATCGCTTCCGATCGCTGAGAGATTGAGGTTCTTCTGCTTATCGATCTCGACGTTGGCGTACATCCCGTCGAGGTCGACCCGGCGAATCCGGTTTCGCGACGTTGCCCCGTCGATGCGGATGTTGAAGAGGCTGGCGGTCTTGCATCCGAGGAAGCGCCGGCCCTGGAGATCCAGAAACTCGATCCCCCTCAGCGTGCCGTTCCCTTCGATCAGGTAGGGCTGCTGGGTGGAGAAGAGCATCCGTCCGTCGAATCCGAGCGTGCCCGTCGAAAGGGTCATCCCGTGGACCGACGCCGCGTAGGCACGGAACGGAACGAGATCGATGGCGGACAGCGAGCTCTGGGTGTCGAGCGAGAACGGCGAGGGCACGAGCGTTCCGTGGAGTGTGATGCGGCCGCTGCCGTTTGCGTTTGCCGACGCCGTGAGACCGATCGGCGCGTGGGCATCGCCGGAGATGCCTGTGGCCTCGATTGCCAGCTCGGAGAGATCGACGGCCACCGCGGGCGTCGCGCTCTGGTCATCCATGTGCAGAGCGCCGCGCTCGATGCCGGCTCTCGCGACCTTTACCGTCCACTGCTCCGATGCCGGAAGCGGCGGCGATTGAGCCGGGCGCGTAGCTTCGGTCGAGCCCATTCCGCCCGACCAGTTGAATCGCCCATTCGCGTCCCAAGCGATCGTGCCGCGCGGCTCGATGAGGCGGACCAGGCCGACCTCCACGCGCCGCGCGGGAAAAGCAGCCGTGGCGTCGCGGACCTCGAGTCTCGGAACGGTGAGTCGCTCGGCGGTCTCGCCGCGCGGAGACAGCGCGAGGTCGGTCGCGGTCAGCTCGCCATGGCTCACATCGAGCTGAATGCCCCCGGGATCCCGGCGCCGCAGCTCGTACGAGATGCCGGCGTCGACGTGTCCGCGGTGGATCGCGATCGGCGCGATCGCGGCCAGCCGCTCCGCGAACGTCGCCAGCACGATGTTCTTCGCCTCGATCCTGCCCGAGATTCCCAGCGGCTGGATCACCTGCTTCCCGGTGATACGGATCGTGCTCTCGCGGTTGAATCCGATCTGCAGGGCGTGCTCTCCCTGCTCGCCGGGAAGGGTGACGAGGTCCCTCACGTCCACATTCACAGGCGTAAAGCTCGCGGCGAAACGCGGCGCGACCGAATCGTCGGCGAAATCGACTTTGCCTGAGCGAATGGCGAAGTGGTCGACGATCACGCGGGGCAGCTCGCTCGACTTGTTGTCGCCCTTCAGGAGGTCGGCGATGCTCAGCGATCCGTCCCGAAGAATGCGGACCGCGACATTGGGCTCATCGATCGTGAGCTCGCGCAGACGCCATGCGCGTTGGAGAATTCCGGAGACTTGGACGTCCACGTGAAATCGGTTGAACGAAAACAGCGGCTGCCGATCACGGTCCCGGATCCGGAGCGTCTCGAGGTCGGCCTCGAGCGTGAAGGGATTGAACGCGACCTTGCCGACCGTGACCTCGCGATGCAGCGCCGTACTCCCTTTCTCCTGAACGGCCCACCGGATCAGGCGCGGCACGACGAAGAAACCGACGAGCGCGTAAAGAGCGACCGCGATAGCCGCGATCGCCAGCACGCGCACCCATCGGCGGCTCGTGTGGCGAGCGCCGGATCCGCGCTCGCCCGCGTCAGCCTCGGCTACGGCGGACCCATTTCCGCTGCTCTGATTCGGCCCGGTTGCCATCGTTCTTCAGCCTGTGTAGGAGAAGGGTATTCCTTCGGTTTCCGCTCATGCAACTTTCGCGTAGTTGGGAATGGGACTTATGGGACCTGTGGGACTGATGGGACGAATGGAGTCGTAGCTGATCACCGGAGGTAGACCGCGGCCTCCGCTCCGATCAGTCCCATCAGTCCCATCAGTCCCATCCGTCCCATTTGTTCAACGCCACTCGCGCGCCAGACTCCACCGCACCCCTCGCAGCAAGTACCGCAAGCCCTCCACACGCTGGCCGGCGCGGGCGAACGCACGGGCGCCGTCCATCCATTGGCGCGCGATCCGCTTGCGGGCGCGTCTGCGCAGCTCCGGATCGGGATATCGGAGACAGAAGCGCGCGCATGCCTCGCGCATCGTCCGGTCGGCGATGGGAGCCATTCCCGTCGTCATGTCGAACCTCCAGACCGTAATGAGCGCGGCGATCTCCTCGTCCCGGATCGGACGGCCGAGCCATGGACCGAGAGAGCGCATCATGATCGACGTCCAGTTCGAACGCTTGATACTTGCGTATTCATGGGTGGCCCGGCCCTCGTGATGGCGCTGTCTCATCCCGATCAAAGGCAGCGTGACGACGCGGCCGGTCCGCAGGAGTCGAACCCACAGGTCGTAATCCTCGGAGGAGGGATAGGCGGCGTCGTAGCCACCCAGGGCCAGAACCTCCGAGCGCCGGAACATCACGTGCCCGCCCCCGCCGATGATGTTGTAGAAACTGAGCAGAAAGGTCACCACCTCATGCGGTTCGTCTTCGTGAAATGTGCCGAGGGGATGGCCCTCGCGGTCCATCATCTCGTAGGCGCTGGAAACCAGAACGACCTCCGGATGGCGTTCCAGAACCGCGGCCTGAGCCGCCAGGCGGTCGGGCATCATGAGGTCATCGCTATCGAGTCGTGCGACATACTCCGCCCGCGCATGGCGAAGTCCCAGATTCGGCGCGCCTGCGATCCCGAGGTGCTGTTGCGCCGTGATCACGACGATGCGATCGTCTTTCGCTGCCCACGTCCGAAGGATCTCCGGCGTGCGATCGGTGGAAGCGTCATCGACGATGAGGACCTCGAAGTCCGCGAAGTCCTGCGCGAGCACACTCTCAATGGCCGCGCCCACAAACTCCTCGCGATTGAACACTGGCATGAGAACGGTAACGCGGGGAGTCATGAAACACCTCTTCGCCTCGGATGGTTTATGCTGTTCATATGGGCAGAACGATCGAAGCCGAGTACATAGCCGAAGAGAAGGTTCTCAAGCTTGCTGAGCCGCTCGCGGGAGTTCGCAACCACCAGAAAGTGCGTGTGATCATTGACGATAGCAGAACCCCCGAACGCAGCGATTGGCCTACGCTCAGTGAAGAAGCAGGGCGCGAGCTCGCACGAGCCGTCCGCGAGGCGTTTGGGAGAGACGACATTGCAGTTTGAGCGGCTCGCCTTCGACACGAACGCCGCCATCGATTCGATGCGCCCCGCGCGCCCTTTCCCGCTCCAACTGAAAGCTGCGAGCAGACTATTCATGCCGCTCTTCGTCCTCGCCGAGCTTCGCCTCGGCGCCACACGTTCGCGGCAGACCGAGGAGAACGCTGCGCAGGTGGACGCCCTGGTTGCTCGCTGTGAAGTGATCGCCGTAGATCTCGACACCATCCCGCTCTACATCCGCGTCCGAAACGATCTGGCCACAGTCCGTACGGTTCCGCAGTCACTCGAAAAACGCGAGGGGTTTGGGCACGACATCTGGATCGCGGCCCTTTGCCTTCAGCATCGGCTCCCGCTTCTGACCAACGATTCTCTGTTCGATCAGGTCAGCGCGCTCGAGGTTGTTCACTGGTGAGTCTTTCTCGGCCCAAGCCCGAAGGATCTCCGGCGTGCGATCGGTGGAAGCGTCATTGACGAAGCTCGTGAGCCTGACGTCCCTCCCATCGGTCCCATCGGTCCCATCAGTCCCATCCGTCCCAGCAGTCCAACCCATGTCTGGAACCGAGACCGCGACTACCTGAGGCCAATTTCGACTAGCATTGCCGCGCCTTCAGAACGCAACAGAGGAGCCTTCATCGATGAGCCAGCGGCTTACTTGCATCCTCGCGGTCCTTCTTTCCTTCGGAGTGTGTCTCAACGCGCAATCGACGAAGAAGCAGGCGAAGGCCACCACGCCGGGTAAGGCCGGTGCCTCCACCGCAGCAGCGGACTCGAACGAGAAAGAATCGAAGTACGGCGAGAAGACGTTTGCCGGCCTGGAGCTGCGGCAACTCGGACCGGCACTCACCTCCGGCCGGATCGTCGATCTGGCCGTTGATCCGCACGACGCGCGAGTCTGGTACATCGCCACAGCAGGCGGCGGTGTCTGGAAGACCACGAACGCCGGCACGACTTTCACGCCCGTCTTCGACGATCAGAAGTCGTTCTCCATCGGCTGCGTCACCGTCGACCCGCATGACTCCCTCGTGGTCTGGGTGGGCTCGGGCGAGAACAACAGCCAGCGCTCGGTGTCGATGGGCGACGGCGTCTACAAATCGATCGACGGTGGGAAGAGCTGGAAGAACGTCGGTCTGGAAAAATCCGAG
>DASQGS010000008.1:0-8869 GCA_035632455.1 Thermoanaerobaculia bacterium
GCTCGACAACGAGCGGCAGGTCATCCCCTGGGTCCGCTCCCGCACCCCCGACGGGAAGGAGACGATCTACCGCAGCACGGAGGTGACGGTGAGCGACGACTCGCTTTCCCGCGCGTTCACCCGGCGCATGGACTGCATCGACTGCCACAATCGTCCCACCCACATCTACGTACCTCCCGATCGCTCCATCGATCGCGCCCTCCTCGCCGGGACGATCGATCGCACGCTGCCTTTCATCAAGGCACAGGCGGTCGAGGCGCTGTCGAAAGACTACGCGTCGACGCCGCAAGGGATCGACGGGATCGCCAGCAGCCTCCGCGGCTACTACACGGCAAAGTATCCGGCGGTGTACGCGTCAAAGAAGCCGCAGGTGGATGCCGCTGTGGCAAGGGTCCAGGACATCTTCCGCAACACCCGCTTCCCCGAGATGAAGGTCGATTGGCGCACGCACCCCGATAATATCGGCCACTTCTATTTCACCGGATGCTTCCGCTGTCACGACAACCAGCACGTCAGCAAGGACGGAAAAGTGATCAGCAAGGACTGCAACATCTGCCACTCCGTTCTCAGCCAGGAACAGGCGGGTGTGGTCATGGCGGACATGCCGAAGAATTCGTTCCAGCACCCGGTGGACCTCGGCGATCTCACGCAGTTCAGTTGCTCCGACTGCCACACCGGATCGGCGATGGCGCAATGAGCGGGACACCGTCGCAACCTGCGTCATCCTGAGCCGCGCAGACGGCGAAGGATCTCCTTGCGAGGATCGAACTCCGGCGAAGGAGATCCTTCGGCGCGCTCCACCCCTTCGGGGTTTCGCCGCCTCAGGATGACGCCGTCTCATCAACACGAGCCCTCTCGTGATTTTCGTCACCCGCGCGCCTGATTTCGATCATGCGGTGCCGTTCGACGCCGCCCTAAGCTGCGGCGTCGGAGGCATTCGCCATGACCGTGACCGAGATCAGCCGCCCACATGCGCAGACACCGCCGCCGAACACCGATCCTCGGTACGCCATGATCGACGGGAACGAGGCCGTCGCGCGTGTGGCCTACGCGACGAGCGAGGTCATCGCCATCTACCCCATCACCCCCTCGTCGCCGATGGGAGAGTGGGCCGATGCCTACGCCGCGGACCGAATCCGCAACGTTTGGGGAACGGTGCCGTCGGTCATCGAGATGCAGAGCGAAGGCGGCGCCGCGGGCGCGATCCACGGCGCGCTGCAGACCGGCGCGCTGGCGACGACCTTCACCTCGTCGCAGGGCCTCCTCCTGATGATTCCGAACATGTACAAGATCGCGGGCGAGCTCACGCCTGCCGTGTTTCATATCGCCGCGCGATCGGTGGCCGCGCATGCGCTCTCGATCTTCGGCGATCACAGCGACGTCATGGCGGCGAGGTCGACGGGCTGGGCGATGCTCTGCTCCTCCTCCGTGCAGGAAGCGCAAGACCTTGCGCTCATCTCCCACGCGGCGACGCTCGAGGCGCGCATCCCGTTCGTCCATTTCTTCGATGGTTTCCGAACCTCGCATGAAGTGGCAAAGGTCGAGCTTCTCGGCGAAGAGCAGATGCGGGCCATGATCGATCTCGAGCTGGTCTTCGATCATCGCTCACGCGCCTTGTCACCCGATCATCCGGTGATCCGGGGAACGGCCCAGAATCCTGACGTCTTCTTTCAATCGCGGGAGCGTGCGAATCCCTACTACGCCGCATGCGCCGGCATCGTGGAGGAGGCGATGGAGCGGTTCGCCCGCATCACCGGGCGGCGCTACTCGCCGTACCAGTATCACGGTCCCGCCGACGCCGAACGGGTCATTGTTGTGATGGGATCAGCGGCTGAAACGGTGCGCGAAACTGTCGAGGCTCTGGCCGGCCTCGGCGAGAAAGTCGGCCTGCTGCAGGTCCGCCTCTACCGCCCGTTTGACGCCGCCCGACTCATCGCCGCCCTTCCGCGCACGGTGCGAGCGATTGCGGTGCTCGATCGAACGAAGGAGCCCGGCAGCGCCGGCGAGCCTCTCTATCTCGATTGCATCGAGGCCTTCCATCAAGCCGGCGCAAGCGGTGCCATGAGCCAGGTGCCGCGCATCGTGGGCGGACGCTACGGCCTTTCGTCGAAGGAATTCACGCCGGCGATGGTCAAGGCGGTGTTCGACAATCTCGCCGCCGTCGAGCCGGCAAATCACTTCACCGCGGGCATCCGCGACGACGTCTCTCACTCCAGCCTCGACTATGACACCGCCTTCTCGACCGAGCCCGACGATGTGATTCGGTCCCTCTTCTACGGCCTCGGATCGGACGGTACGGTCGGTGCGAACAAGAATTCGATCAAGATCATCGGCGAGCGCCCCGGGACATTCGCGCAGGGTTACTTCGTCTACGACTCGAAGAAAGCGGGAGCGGTGACGGTCTCGCATCTTCGCTTCGGTCCGAGGCCAATCGGCTCCAGCTACCTCGTCTCGAGCGCGAACTTCGTGGCCTGCCATCAGCCGGTGTTCCTCGATCGCTACGAGATGCTCGACGCGCTGGTCGATGGAGGAACGTTCCTGCTGAACCTGCCTTTGCCTGAGCCTGCGGGGGATTACAGCTCTGTCTTCGACCGCCTCCCGCTCCGCGTGCAACAAGCGCTCGTGCAGAAGCACGCTCGATTCTTCGTCATCGACGCCAACCGCGTGGCGCGCGACGCAGGCCTCGGCGGACGCATCAACACGATCATGCAGGTCTGCTTCTTCGCCGTCTCCGGCGTGATGCGGCGAGCGGAGGCGATCGCGGCAATCAAGGACACGATTCTCAAGACGTACGGCAAGAAAGGCGAGAAAGTCGTCGAGACGAATTTGCGCGCGGTCGACACAGCGCTCTCGAATCTCGTCGAGGTTCCGGTGCCGGATCGCGAGGTGGCCGGAGCGCTCGACGTGATCCCGTTCCCGGATCATGCGCCGGAGTTCGCTCGCGATGTGATCGCGACGATCTACGCCGGCCACGGCGATTCGCTTCCGGTCAGCGCGTTCCCAGCCGACGGAACGTATCCGACCGGAACGTCGCAGTACGAGAAACGGAATCTCGCGCAGATTATCCCGGTGTGGGATGAGATCGCATGCATCCAATGCGGCAAGTGCGCGATGGTGTGCCCGCACGCGGCGATCCGCATCAAGGTCTACGACGAGGATCTGGTCAAAGCCGCGCCGCCTGCGTTCAAGCGGCGCGAGCCTGCGCACAAGGATTGGAAAGGGATGATGTACTCCATCCAGGTCGCGCCCGAGGACTGCACCGGCTGCGAGCTATGCGCCGATGTCTGCCCGGCGAAGAGCAAGGCCGCGGATCACAAGGCTCTTTACATGCAGCCTCAGGCGCCGCTGCTCGAGGCCGAGCGCGCGAATTGGGATTTCTTCCTCGGTCTGCCGGAGTACGACCGGCGCAAGCTCACGATGTCGCAGGTGCGGCAGGTCGAGGTCGCCCAGCCGCTCTTTGAGTTCTCCGGCGCCTGCTCGGGATGCGGCGAAACGCCGTACCTCAAGCTTCTCACTCAGCTTTTCGGCGATCGCGCGGTCATCGCCAACGCCACCGGTTGCTCGTCGATCTACGGCGGCAACCTGCCGACCACGCCGTGGGCGAAGAACGTGGATGGCCGCGGTCCGGCCTGGGCGAACTCGCTGTTCGAGGACAACGCCGAATTCGGTCTGGGCTTCCGCGTCTCGCTCGACAAACAGCGCGACTTCGCCCGACAGCTTCTCGAGCGCCAAGCCTCAGCGGTCGGCACCGAGCTCGCCCACGCAATCCTGACCTGCCCACAGAAGGACGAGGCTGAAATCTACGAGCAGCGCCAGCGCATCGAGATCCTCAAGCAGTCGCTGCGCCGCCTCGAGCTCAAGACTCGCATGCACAGGCTCGACTCCAGCGACCAGCAACAGCTCCTGGCCCTAGCCGACCTGCTCGTTAAGAAGAGCGTCTGGATCGTCGGCGGCGACGGCTGGGCCTATGACATCGGCTTCGGCGGACTCGATCACGTGCTCGCGAGCGGACGCAACGTAAACATCCTCGTGCTCGACACCGAGGTCTACTCGAATACCGGAGGACAGATGTCGAAGGCCACGCCGCGAGCCGCCGTGGCGAAGTTCGCGGCCGCGGGCAAGCCGGCGGCGAAGAAGGACCTCGGATTGATCGCCATGACTTACGGCAACGTCTATGTCGCCAGCGTTGCCTTCGGCGCGCGCGATGAGCACACGCTCAAGGCATTCATTGAAGCCGAGGCTTACGACGGACCGTCGATCATCATCGCCTACGCTCACTGCATCGCCCACGGCCTGGACATGACCCAGGGACTCCAGCATCAGAAGGCGGCGGTCGAATCCGGACAGTGGCTGCTCTACCGCTACAATCCTGCTCGAGCGGAGACGGGCGAGAGCGCGCTGCAAATCGACACGCGCGGAATCAAGATGAAGGTCGAGGATTTCCTCAAAACTGAGAACCGCTTCAACATGCTAGTCGCCGGCCATCCCGAAGAATCGAAGGAGTTGTTCGCCGCCGCCCAGATCGACGCCGACTCGCGCTGGCGGATGTACAACTACCTCGCAGCGCTGAAGCCGCAGATCGTGGAGTAAAGGGTTGGTGGCGGGATCGTGCCCCGGGTCATGAGCGAGGGACGGTGCGACCGCCGGCGAAGAGGAAATGACACAACATCCGTCCGCGTCCTGACCGCGTCTGTCATTAGAGGCCGCGTAGACGGCGACAGATCATCTCGGCAGGATCGTGGCCCTCGCAGGGAGATCCTTCGGCGCGTTCTACCCCTTTGGGGTGCCGCCGCCTCAGGATGACAGCGTGGGCTTTGCGCGAGTGCGATGAGGCCGTTCGTTCTATGCGATCATTCGCTCGCGGTGAAAAATTCATGACCCTTGCCACGCTCGACAGCCCCGTTTTTCGCGCCTACTTCGCGGTCCTTTTCGGCTTTCTGATCTTTGCGGGGGCATTGCTCGCGCTGATGCGATTCGGACTGCACAGGAACGTCGATCACGCGTGGAAGGCTTACCGCGGATGGCTGATCATGATCCCGCTCGTGCTCGGGGCGCTGCTCCTCGGCCGCGTGGCGACGATCGTGTTCCTGACTCTGGTCGCCATCGGCGCGTTCACGGAATTCGCGCGCGCCACCGGCCTCTATCGCGATTGGTGGATGACCGGCGTCGTTCTTCTCGGCATCGCCGCGGTCGGTGTGGTCTCGATCGTCGACGCGCCGGACACGCATGTTCACGGCTGGTACGGAATGCTGATGGCGCTGCCGGTCTACGTCGTCGCGGCCATCCTGATGATCCCGATCCTGCGCGACCGAGCGGAGGGCCAACTGCAGCCGATCTCGCTTTCGATCCTCGGCTTCATCTACATCGGCTGGATGTTCGGGCATCTCGCATTTCTGGCGAACGCGAAGAACGCGCTCGGCTACCTGCTCTTTCTTCTCTTCGCCGTGCCGCTCAACGACGTCGCCGCGTTTACGTTCGGCCGGCTCTTCGGGCACCGCAAACTGCGCCCGCACATCAGTCCGAACAAGACCTGGGCCGGCGCGATCGGCGCGTTCGCGATCTCCATGATTCTGCCGTGGTGCGTGCGCTTCTCATTCCCGGAGCTCGAGACGCGCGATCTGATTCTGGCCGGGATCATCGTCGGCATCGGCGGCCAGCTCGGCGACCTCACCATCAGCGTGATCAAGCGCGACATCGGCATCAAAGACATGGGAACGCTGATCGAGGGACACGGCGGGATTCTCGATCGCGTCGACAGCCTCATCTTCGTCGCGCCGCTGTTCTTTCACATGACCCGTTATTTCCACGGCCTTTGAGAGCGATCGATGGACTCCTGGCACTACGAGCCCACCGCGGATTTCGGCCAGGCGCCGATCCAGCGCCTCAAGAACTTTCCGCGGCATCCCGACATGCTGGTGTACGCGGCGCGGTCGCTCGCGAATCTGTTCGTTCGCGCGGTATTGCGGACGTATCACCGCCTGGAGATCGCAGGCCGCGAGAATCTTCCGCGCTCCGGCTCGTTCGTCATGGTCGCGAATCACTCCAGCCATCTCGACACGCTCGCGATCCTGGCGTCACTGCCGCTCAACAAGATTCACCGGGCCTTTCCGGCTGCGGCCAGCGACTACTTCTTCACCAGCCTCACGAGATTGACGTTCTCGGCGGTGGTCGTGAACGCCATGCCGTTCGATCGGAAACAAAACCCCGCGGAGAGTCTCGATCTCTGCCGCCAACTTCTCGAGACGCCGGGGCACATCCTGATTCTCTTTCCCGAGGGAACGCGCACGGTCGACGGAACGATCGGCCGCTTCCGGGCGGGCATCGGCTTCCTGATCGCCGGCACGGACTTTCCGGTCGTGCCATGCCACCTCGGCGGCGCGTTTGAGGCGTGGCCGAAAGGAGCCTACGTACCACGCCCGCGAAAGCTGCGGCTCACCATCGGCTCACCGATGCAGTTCCGCGATGCCGGCCATACAAAGGAAGACGCCATCGCCATCGCCGACACGTTACGGGAGGCCGTGGTGTCGCTGCGGCGCACATGATGCGGAACCACATGCGTGGCGTCAGGGCTGCGCGAGCTCGACTCTTCGCAGCCCATCCGTCAGCTCGACTGCCTGCATCGCCCCGCGCGACGTGACTGAATACCTGCCCGTGGGAAGGCGGTCGAGACGGAGCGGCGTGGTCGCCGGGATACCGAGGAGCGACATCGCCTCTTGAAGCGGGAATCCGCTCGGAGCGAGCAGCGAGAAGGGCGAGCGTCCGCCCTTCGACTCGACCTCGATTGCCCCGGGAGCCGAGCCGAGATCCACCGCCAGCTCGCTTGCGTCGGCCTCGCTCCGAGGGGCGACGAAGGCCCATCCTGCCAGCGGCGAATAAACGGCGGCCTCGAACGTTCCATCGCGTCGCGTGAGGCGCAGCGTCGCCGTCCCGTCGCCCGCAGTGGTCGCGGCGCTTGTGAACCCATTCTCGCGCAGGAAGACGAAAGCATTCGGAACCGGGGCGCCATTGGCTCGAACGGCGACGGTCAGGGCGCGATCCTCTCGCGGCTCGAGCGTGAGCTCGACGTGCGCGGTCTGGTTTTCATCGAGCGTCAGCGACTTCTCGGCGCGCGCCTCGCGCGTGCTGGCGCGAACCGCCACCGGCCCCGAGGCGAGCGAGTTGAGCGAGAACGTGCCGTCGGGAGCGACGAAAACTTGTGCACGGGCTCCGTTCTGCTCCGCGGTCACGAGGACCTGCGCCGGAAGCGCGCCATCGCCGGCGCGAACGATGCCCTCGACTCCGCTGCCGGGAAGATCGATGCGCAGCACGTCCGCGGAGCCGTCGGAGATCGTGACCCGCCGAGGCTGCGACTGCGCCCCGCCGATCGACCAGGTGACCGAGTAATCGCCGGGCGTGGCGTCGTGCAACTCGAAGCGGCCATCGTCGGAGACCGCGGCGACGAAGGTCCTGGGGATCGTGCCGAAGAAATCGCTGCCGAGACTGCCGGCGGCGCTCTTCTGCTCGACCTGCACGAAGCGTGCTGAGTCGGTGCTGGTCTTGAATAGCACAGTGCCCCCCGAGGCGGGCTTACCGCCGCGCGTGACAATGCCTGCGACGTCGATCGACGACAACTTGATGTGAACGTCGGTGGTGGGATCATCCGAGATCGCGACGTCGCGCTCGTGCACGACTCCTCGGACGTCGGAGAGCCGCAACGTCGCCGTGCCGGGCGGAACCGGCGCGATCGATGCCGCGCCATCCTGAATCGGCGCCGTCAATGGCATCCAATCAGCGCCTGCGATGAGAACGCTCGCACTCGTGCCGCATCGCGCGGCGGGCTCGCAGATGACATTGAGTGTGCGGCCGAGCGGCAGAGCAACGTCGCCGAGGCTGGCCTCGGCGCCCGTTTCGGTTCCGCGGACCTCGATGCCGTTGCGGATGACCGGCGCGTGATCGGGCGCCTCGATCCACAGCGAATAGACGGCCGGCGCGAGACCGCCGGCGCGGAACGTGCCGTCGATTGACGACTCGGTGGAGATCCAATCCTGCCGCACGAACGACAGCAACGGCCCGAATGCGCTCGGCCTCAGGACGTGGACCGTCGCTCCGGCCAGCGGCGCGCCGGACGTGCCGTCGAGAATGCGTCCGGCGATCGACAGTCCCGCATCGAGGCGGATCACGCCGAGGTCCACGACCTCGCCGTCCGCGATCTTCCGAGGCGGAAGGCGGAACGGCGCGAGGCCGGCCGCGCGGAGCTCGAGCGACAGCTTGCCGGCGTCGAGATCGGCAAGATCGATCGCGCCGTCGGCGCCGAACTCGAGCAAGCTCTTGCTGCCATCGAGCTCGACGGCGATCGTGCCCGGACCCGCGGGAGTGCCGTCGGACGCGCGCACCAGCCGCACCCGCACGCGCGCCGCATCGCGCATCGTGACGGCCACCGGCTGCGCGACGGTTTCGCCTGCTCGGAACTCGCGCGGCAAGTAGCCTCGTGCGGTGACGCGGGCATTGAACCCGTCGGTGGGAACCTGCTTCAACGTTGCGATCCCCTGAGCATCGGACTTCGCCTCGACTCCGTCCGTCGTGCGGACAAACGCGCTGGCGACCGGCTCCTTGCGCCGGTTTATGATCGCGACCTTGACCTCGCGCGCAGGCGTGAGGACGATCTCGCCGAGATCGAGATCGCCTTTCAACCGGGCGATCCGCGAGACCGCGCCGAAGCCTTCTTTCCTGATCAGCCACGCCACCTCGCGAGCATCGAGCCCGCGAATCACGAACAGGCCCTGCTTGTCCGATCGCACGCGTTTCCGAATCACCTCGGCGGGTGGGACTCGGAACGCGGCCGCCAGATCCGCGGATGCGACCGGCCGTTTCTTGTCGTCGATGAGCTTGC
>DASQGS010000009.1:0-6180 GCA_035632455.1 Thermoanaerobaculia bacterium
CTTGCCCCGCGACCCTACTCGCGCGGAACAAAGGACCTTGAACGAGATAGTGGCACGATGGTTGTTCCCCGCAAGCACAACCGCGGGGCGGGGACGCCCCGCGGTTGCGGCCGGGACGGCCGCGCTCCTCGCCAACTGCCACCGTTCGTTCACGTCACGAATCGGTGACTGTCGCATAGGATGAGCCCCGCCAAATTGGATCGAGGAGGCTGTACATGCGTCGATTCGCGCTTGTCATCACGATGACCGCGCTCACCCTGGTTTCTCTCTCCGCCCCCACGGCGCTGGCGCAGGACTCAACGTCAGCCAAGACAAAACCTGCTCCGGCAAAGAAGGCCGCCGCCGCGGCGCCGACGGCTTTCATCGGCGATCACGGCTTCGATGTCAGCGGCGTCGACAAAGAGGTCAAACCCTGTGACGACTTCTATCGCTTCGCTGTCGGGAAGTGGCGCGAGTCCCATCCGCTGCCGGCCCAATACGCGCGGTTCGGGCGCTTCGAAGAGCTGGCCGACCGCAACCGCGACACGCTGCACGCAATCCTGGAGGAGGACGCGAAGAAGACGGACCCGCCGAAGGGAAGCATCGAGCAGAAGGTCGGCGACTATTACGCCGCGTGCATGAACGAGACGGCGATCGAAGCCGAGGGATTCGCCTCGATCCAGCCGGAGCTCGATCGCATCGCCGGGCTCAAAGACATCGCGGCGCTTCAGGATGAGATCACGCGGCTGCACGTCCGCGGGGTGTCGCCGCTGTTCCGCTTCGCGAGCACGCAGGATTTCAAGAACAGCAAGATGACCATCGCCGTGGTCGGCCAGGGCGGTCTGGCTTTGCCGGATCGCGACTATTACCTCCGCGACGACCCGAAATCGAAAGACATCCGGGCCAAGTACGTCGGCCACGTCACGAAGATGCTGGTGCTGACCGGCGAGGACGTGAGCGCGGCGGCCGCCGAGGCCTACAGCATCCTGGCCCTGGAAACGAAGATGGCCGGTGCCTCGATGCCGCGCGTGGAGCAGCGGAATCCGGAAAACGTCTACCACATCACGAAGGTGAGCGATCTCAACGCCATGACGCCGTCATTCCAGTGGACGCGGTTCCTGCATGACGTCGGCGCTCCTGAGATCGAGACCCTCAACCTCGCCCAGCCGAACTACATCAAGGAAGCGGGCAAGCTGCTGACAAGCGAGCCGCTCGAAACCTGGAGGGCCTACCTCCGCTGGCACACGCTGAACGCCGCCGCGGCGACGCTGCCGAAGGCGTTTGCCGATGAGGAATTCGCGTTCAATGGCCGCGTGCTGTCCGGGCAGAAGGAGCAGCAGGAGCGATGGAAGCGCTGCGTCCGCTCGGCGGATGCGGCGGTCGGCCAGCTCGTCGGACAGGAGTATGTGAAGCGCACGTTCACACCGGAGGCGAAGAAGAAGGCGCTCAGCCTGATCGACAATCTCGTGGTGGCGCTGCGCGCGGACATCCCGACCCTGTCGTGGATGGGCCCGGAGACCAAGCAGGCCGCGCTGACGAAGCTCAACGCGTTCGCCCGACGCATCGGCTATCCCGACAAGTGGCGCGACTACTCGGCGCTGCAGATCACCCGAAGCTCGTATGCGGCGAACGCCATCGCCACGCGCGAGTTCGCGTTCGCACGCGGCGTAGCCCGGATCAATAAGCCGGACGATCCGAACGAGTGGGGCTTCTTCACGCCGGCCACCGTGAACGCGTCGTATCAGCCGTCGCGCAATGACATCACGTTCCCGGCCGGCATTCTGCAGCCGCCGTTCTATGACCCGAATGCCGATGATGCGTACAACTACGGCGGAATCGGGACGGTCATCGGACACGAGATGACGCACGGGTTCGACGATCAGGGCGCGAAGTTCGATCCTGACGGCAATCTGCGCGACTGGTGGAAGCCGGAGGATCTGAAGAATTTCCAGGGCCGCGCCGAATGCATCGCGACGGAGTACAGCGAGTTCAACGTCGAGCCGGGCCTGAACATCAACGGGAAGCTGGTGACCGGCGAGGCGATCGCGGACCTCGGCGGGCTGACGCTCGCGTACGCCGCCTACGAGGCGTCGCTCAAGGGCAAGCCGCGCCAGACCCTCGACGGTTTCACGCCGGAGCAGCGCTTCTTCCTCGGGTTCGCGCAGGTCTGGGGCGAGAACATGGCGCCCGAGGAGGCGCACCGCCGCGCGCTCACCGATCCACACGCTCAGGGACCGTTCCGGGTGAACGGCACGGTGTCGAACATGCCTGCGTTCAAGAAGGCGTTCGCTTGTGCGGAGACCGCGAAGATGGTCCGCGAAGAGAGCAAGCGCTGCGCGATCTGGTAGTCCGCGATCTTGCAAGCGATGTGGCCGGACTTTGCGAAGTCCGGCCACAGGCCTCGTTACTCTCTGCCTTTGGGGCTCGGAACCGGCGTGTCCACCGGGCACGCTTGTGCCGGCGGGCTGGGCGGCAGTTTGTTCTCTTTCATGTACCAGGCGTAGTAGTCGTTGGCGAACTTGTCGCCCTGCGGCGTTGCGGCGGACCAGAGACCCTTGCAAGCGCTCGGGCGGCACTCGCCGCCGAGGGTCATGAACGCGCCGATGGTGACCGGGCAGTTGCAGACCGCCTTGGTCGGGTCCTTCTCATCGACTGCGCAGGGCGCGCCGAAGCACCAGGCCCATACCGCCTCCGTGTTCGGACACGAGAGAGTCAGGTGTGTCGAGTTGTATAAATTCGAGTAGGTCGAGATCAGGTACGTCTTGCCGTTCTTGTTCGTGACCGGCTGGCGATCCTCGCAGGAGCCGGGTCCCATCGACCACCCTTGCACGACGTCGCACGTGCAGAGCGCATGCTCGACGTAGTAATTGCCGAGGCGATCGAGCGTCGGCACCGGCACGCAGGCCGCCTTGATGCACAAGGCGTACGTGCCGCTGCAGAAATTCGTCTGGTTCTTGAACGCGTCGGGGATCGGGGGAGGGTCTGCGGCCGTGGCGAGCATGGGAACCGCCGCGACGATCGCGGCCAGGAGCAGGGTCGAGTATCGGTTCACGATAATCCTCCTTTGGCGAAGACTGAACTTCGCGATCCAAGCCTTCGCATTCTGTGTGGCGCAATGGTAGTACGTAATTGAGTCAGGAGGTACTGCCGGTGCCGCGGCTAGCGGATGGGACGGATCCGACGGATCGGACCGATCGGACCGATCGGGATCTGTCCTTCCATCAAGGACACACTTTGCGAAATCGATCCTTCCCAGAAGGACACCTTGAACGAACCTCCTCGCGACCCAGCCCGCCGAAGCGCCTCCGTCGGCGAGCGATCGGAAGCTGACCGCGGTCTTGTCTTGCCTCCGCCCGAGGACGGAGGTACTGTCCTCGCCGTTCGAATTCTTGAAAACGACCGGAGGAGGCCTCATGACTCAGGCGAGGTTTGTGTTTCTTGCGTTTTTGATCGCGGTTGCCGGCATCTCGATTTCGCCGGGCCAGGCCGCGGCGGCCGAGAAAAAGGCCGAGAAGAAGGCTGAGAAGGCGGAGAAGAAGGAAGCAGCGAGGCCAGCGGCCGACCTCAACTCCGTGTTCAAGCCCTTGCAGTTTCGGGCCATCGGGCCGGCAGCGATGGGCGGGCGCATCGACGACTTCGCGGTGGTCGAGAGCAACCCCGACATCATCTACGTCGGTACCGCGTCCGGCGGCGTTTTCAAGACTCAGAACGGCGGGACGACGTGGGAGCCGGTGTTCGACGATCAGCCGGTCTCGACCATCGGGGCGATCGCGGTGGCGCCATCGGATCCTTCGATCGTGTGGGTCGGCTCCGGCGAGGCGAACAATCGCCAGAGCTCGTCGTGGGGCGACGGCGTGTACAAGTCGACCGATGCCGGCAAGACGTGGAAGAACGTCGGCCTGGCAGGCACGAGTCAAATCGGCCGCATCGTCGTCAGTCCGGCGGATCCAAACACCGTTTATGCGGCCGCGGGCGGTAGCTTGTGGGGGCCGACGAAGGAGGCCGGTGTCTACAAGACCAGCGACGGCGGTAAGACATGGGCCAACGTTCTCCCGGTCGATCCGGATGCAGGCGCGACGGACATCGCCATGGATCCGCAGAGTCCGGGCACGCTGATCGCCGCAGTCTATCAGCGCCGCCGCACGGTCTTTGGATACAGCGGCAGCGGCCCCGGCAGCGGGCTCTACAAGACGACGGATGGCGGCGCGACCTGGAAGAAGTTGGAGAAGGGATTGCCGTGGGACACGACCCCTCCGCCGGCTCCGCAGCCGCGCCCGGCAGGCGATTTCGGCGGTGGCGGCCCGGCGGAGCAGCCGGCGCGACCTCCGGCGCCTCCAAAGATCGATCCCGAGGCGGTCAAGGAGATCGGCAGGATCGGCGTCAGCTTCTATCGCAAGGACAGCAACGTCGTCTATGCGCTGATCGAGCATGCGGCGGGCGGAATTTTCCGCAGCGACGATAAGGGCGAGAGCTGGACGCGCATGTCGGATACCGATCCGCGGGGCAGCTATTACAGCCAGGTGCGAATCGATCCCAACAATGACCAGCGCGTCTGGGTCCACGGCGCGCAGATGTACTATTCCGAGGACGGCGGCAAGACGTTCCGCCAGAATCTCGTGCAGCGCATTCACGGCGATTATCACGCTATGTGGATCGATCCTGCGAATTCCGATCACATGATCACCGGATCGGACGGCGGTGTCTATTTCAGCCGCGACCGGGGCCGGTCGTGGGATTTCGTCAATACCATGCCGCTGGGGCAGTTCTATGAGATCGGGCTGGACATGGCCAATCCCTATCACATCTGCGGCGGTCTGCAGGACAATAATGCCTGGTGCGGGCCGAGCGCCACAATGGACAATCGGGGCATCTCGAATGCCGATTGGTTCACAGTAGGCGGCGGCGACGGCTTCTATGCCCAGATCGATCCGACGGATCCAACGATCGTCTACGCAGAGTCGCAGGATGGCAACGTGCTGCGCCGCGACCTCAAGACGCACGAGTCGCGCTCCATCAGGCCGCAGCCGCCGGAAGGCGAGCGATACCGGTTTCAATGGAACTCGCCGATCGTGATCTCAGCCTTCGATCCGAAGACGATCTATTACGGCGGCAATTATCTCTTCAAGTCAACGGACCGCGGCGACAGTTGGACTCCGCTCGGGCCGGACCTGACCACCGGCCAGGATCGCGACAAGCTGCCGATCATGGGTAAGGTGCCCGACAAGTACACGCTGTCCCGACACGACGGCGTACAGGCGTGGCCGGCCATTACGACGGTCAGCGAGTCTCCGATCAACAAGGACTTGCTCTATGTCGGCACTGACGACGGAAACCTGCAAGTAACGCGTGACGGCGGCAAGAGCTGGAAGAATGTCGCGGACAGAGCCAAGGGTGTTCCCAAGGGAACGTATGTGACGCGCGTTGTGGCCTCGCGCCACGCCGAGGGGACGGCGTATGCCACATTCGACGGCCATCGCAGCAACGATTTCAACATCTATGTCTACATGACGACCGATTTCGGCGAAAGCTGGAGGCCGATCCGCAATGGATTGCCGGACGACCGCGGAATCGTTCACGTGATCCGCGAGCACATTCGGAACCCGAAGTTGCTATTCCTCGGTACGGAGCACGGACTGTTTGTCTCCAACGATCAGGGCGGACGCTGGGCGCGTCTCAAGCTCAATCTTCCGACCGTTCCCGTCGACGACATCGCCATTCACCCGCGCGAGAACGATCTGGTCCTCGGTACGCACGGCCGCTCGTTGTTCATTCTCGACGACATCACGCCGATCGAGCAGATGAGCGACGCCATCGGCGCCGAGGATCTCCACCTGTTCGACATCCGCCAGGCGACCGAGTGGCGCGTCGCGAATCGCGGCGGCGCGACCGGACAGAAAGCATTCTTTGGCCCTAACCCTCCGAACGGCGCGCTTATTGATTACTACCTCAAGGCGAAGCCGGACGAGAAGGAGCGCGTGCGCATCACGATCAGCGACAAGGACGGCAAGGAAGTTCGCGAGATCGACGGTACGAAGGAAGTGGGCGTCAATCGCGTGGTGTGGGATCTCAGGACGCGTTCGGTGACAGAGCCGCGCGAAGGCGGCAGGCGAGGCCCGGCGGCGGCCGCGGCGGGTGCTGGTGCGCCCGGTGAGCGTGCAAGCGGGAGTGCTGCGGGCGCGCCCGCCAGGACTTCAGCCGCGA
>DASQGS010000010.1:0-7744 GCA_035632455.1 Thermoanaerobaculia bacterium
AATTTCATCCGCGGCTGGCCAGCGAGGCTCAGACATGCGGGAATGGTTCGATATCCGCTGCCCCGAGGACGCGGCATCTTCACGTATCCGGAGAATGCCGCCGACCTTGCGGCGCTGGCGGACCTTGTAGGCCGCGCTGGCTCACAAGACCAGCCGATCCTCGACCTCTCCGGCGAGCGGGCGCTCTATTATCTGTTGGACCGCCGTCCCGCCGTGCGGTGCCCCGACGTGTCGATGCTGTCGGCACCGCCGCTGATGCGGGAGGCGCTCGCGCAACTCGATGCGCATCCGCCGTCAGTTGTGATTCTTCATGGCACAAAGGGCCTCGACGAATTCGACGGTGTGCCGAACCGAGTGCGCATTCCCGAGATCATGGCGTGGGCCGACGCTCATTATCCCGTCCATATGCAGGTGGGCCGGTACGATGTCGCCTTGCAGATAGCGCCGCCGTGAGCCAAGCGTGCTGAGAGACATTGCGTGTGGCCGAACTTCGCATACCATGTTCGGCCTGACCGCCGAAGGCGGCACAAGTATGTAGCCCCCGGCGGAGCCGGGGGTTCGGCAGAGGTGCCCATTTCTCGTTGGAGCCCGCGAAGCGGGCGAGAGCTGTTGTGGATCTGTGGCCCGCTTCGCGGGCTTGACTGGATTTCTTCTTGGGCGCATCCGACGAACCCCCGCCTCAAGGCGGGGGCTACATACTTATGCCGCCTTCGGCGGCACAGTTGTTCGCAGCAGTAGTCGTAGACACTCGGCTGAGCTCAAAACCAACGCCACTTGGAGACATGGAAATGATTGAGCGCGAAGATGACGACGGCATTCGGACGTTGCGATTGGCGCATGGAAAGGCGAGTGCGCTCGATCTGGAGCTGGCGGCGGCGTTGGAGAGCGAGGTGCGCGACGCGGGGCGATCCGATGTCCGGGCCGTCATCCTCACCGGCACCGGATCGATTTTCTCGGCCGGCGTGGATCTCTTCCAGCTCGTCGACGGCGGAGCGGACTACACGCGCCGCTTCTTCCCGGTACTGATCGAGTTGATACGCACGCTCGTCACTTTTCCGAAGCCGGTGGTAGCCGCCGTGAACGGCCATGCCATCGCTGGCGGATGCATCTTCACGCTTTGCGCCGACTATCGCCTCATGGCGCTTGGAGACGGACGCATCGGCGCGCCGGAACTGCTCGTCGGCGTCCCGTTTCCGTTCCTCGCGCTCGAGGTTCTTCGTTTCGCGCTTCCCCCGCAGCACGTGCAGGAGCTGGTGTTGCTCGGCCGGACGCTCATGCCCGCCGAGGCGCTGGAGAAGGGGATGATCGACGAGATCATCGAGGCTGGCGCGCTGGCGGCTCGGGCCAAAGAGATTGCTCGCGCGTTGGCGAGCGTGCCGCCGCGGGCTTTCCGGCTGGCCAAGGAGCAACTCCGGTCCGACATCCTCGAGCGCAGCGAAAGGCTGGGGCCGGCAAACGACACCGAGGCGCTTGCGCAGTGGGTCGCGCCCGAGACCCACGATCACATCCGCGCGTATCTGGTGAAGACGGTCCGCAAGAAGTAAGGGTGGCACGGATGCCTGCGGCGAGCGTGTAAGATTCGTGCCGTTCGGCGGTGGCGATCAATGGAGGAGCGAATTTGGCGACCAAACTGGATTCGGCGAATGGCGTGGATCTCGAGAACGTCGACGGTATCTCAGTAGCCCGCTCAGTATCGTCGATGACCACGAGCGACGGCCATCTTCGCGTGGACCCGATCGACGGCTTGCGATTTCGCCTCGCGCGCCCGGTGTCGCACAATCACGGACATCTCACGGAGATCTACCGGAGCCTGTGGAACATCACCGAGGAGCCGATCGTCCAGGTCAATCTCTCGACGACGTTCCCGGGACGCGTCCGGGCATGGGGCCTGCACGCCCGCACCGTCGATCGCCTTTTCGTGGCCGCCGGCGCTGTGAAGATCGTCTGTTATGACGGGCGCATCGGCTCGCCGACGTTCGGCCGGCTGAACGAATTCTGGTTTGGCGAGCGCAACCAGGGCCTCGTGGTGATTCCGTGCGGCGTCTACCACGGATGGAAGAACGTCGGCGATACCGAGGCGATCATCGTCAGCATGCCGAGCCAGCACTACGACCACAACAGCCCGGACCGCATCGAGCTGCCGTGGGATGATCCCGCGACCGGCGAGATCATTCCGTATACATGGTAGTTATGGATTGCGGCGGCAAGCCGCCGCAGTCCATAGGGCTATTTCCCGACCCTTTGCTGTAACGACTCGAGCTGCGCGGTGAGGTGGTCGAGGCGGGCAAGCAGCTCCTGATGCTTCACCTCGTCATCCGAGGGCGTCTTGCGCTTGATGACGAACACGCCGCCGGGCTCGAGCACGCAGTCCTGAATGTCGCTGACTCCGTCGAAGCCCTGGCGCCGGGCCACGCTCGAGAGCTCCGATTCCGTGATCAGCTCCTTGGCGAGCTCACTCTTCAGGACCTCCCCATCGCGCACGAGCGTCGTCGGCTTCCCTTCGATGATCTGGTCGAGGCGGCGATGGCCGAAGAGAAAACGGACGACGAGGTAGTTCGTCAGGAGCAGCGTGAACGCGCCGATCAGGCCGCCGGCGACGGAGTTGTCGTCGCCGATGATCGCGTTCTGCACCGTGTTCGACAGCGACAGGAGGACGACCAGATCGAACGGATTGAGCTGGGCCAGCTCGCGCTTCCCGAACACGCGAAGCAGCAGAACGAGAAACGCGTAGACGATGATCGGACGCATCATCTTCTCGGCCACCGGAATCGAGAACGTGAACATGTCGTGGAGCATCTGGGAAATCGGAAAGATCGCGTGCATAGGGCAGTCCCTCTCTTTTCCTTTCTTGTTTGTGTAGTGTCATTGTGAACTAAACGGGGAACTGATCGGACCGATGGGACCAATGGGACCGATGCGACCAATGGGACCGATGGGACCTATCGCGCCTCGCCGGAGTTGCGGGCGCACAGCCGTGCGCCCCTACAGCGTCCCGCCCTTTGCCAACCTCTGCGCCGACTCCTTCTCGCCGATGGCATCGAGCGATTCGATGGCCATCTGTCTCGCGGCCTTGCCAGGATTCTTTTGCATGGCATCGCGCAGGGTTTGGATGGCTTCGTTGCGGCGGCCTTCCACCGCGAGGATCACCGCCAGGTTGCCCCAGGCGGGGAGGTCGTCCGGGAAGAGCTCGGTCTCTTTTCGAAACGCAGCAGCCGCTTCCTCGCTGCGCTGCAGATGAAGAAGAGCCTCACCGCGATCCGATTCCATGCCCCGGATCGGCGGCAGATGCCGCGCCGTCACTTCATCCGCGACGCGATCCAGCGTCGCCAGCGCGCCGGACCAGTCGCTTTGCTTGCGCTGAATGGTCTCCAGGGCCATGAGCGTGGTCGTTCGATGCGGTGCGAGGCCGATGGCGATGTCGATCTGTTCCCGCGCCTCGGCGAGGTTTCCTCGGGTCATGGCGATCATGGCCAGAGTCTCGCGGGCAAGCACGGCATCCTGTTTCAGCGCCAGCTCGGCATGAGCCGCGGCTTCGCTATATCGGCCGGCACGCATCAGCAACAGCGCGAGCGTGAGAGTCGCGTTCGGGTGTCCGGGGAAGCGCTTGATCGCCTCGCGAAGCGTTGACATCGCCTCGGTGGCGTGGCCGGTCTGCGCCTGGGCATCCGCGAGGAACAGCCACTCCTCCACGAGGCTCGGGTTTTCGCGCGTGAGGCGCACGAGAAGCGGGAGTGCCTCGGCGTACTTGTGCGCCGTCATGAGCGAATCGGCTTGATGGAACAGCCGGATGTACTGAATGTGATCCTTGGGGTCGGGATAGTCGCCGCCGCCGGTGGCGATGGATCCGATGTAGCCGAGTGCCGCGAGCTTGCGCTGATCCTCGAGGTCAACGTGCGACGGCGGCTGAAACGGCTTGATCATGGCCGCGAGCTCATGCTGCAGGGCGAACGCCGTCCGCCGGTTTGGCTCAGCCACGTTCCGCGATTCCGCCGGATCCGCGGGCCAGGCGTAGAGCTCGAGTCGCGGCGCATCGATGTAGTGCCAGTCGTCCGTCACGAGCGAGGTCAGCTCGTGCCAGTGCAGATGGAGACGAGCGTAGTAGCTCTCCGCATAGAGCCGGCGACCATCTTTCCGAGCACCGAAGAGACTGATGCCGTCGAGCTTCGCGCGTGATGCGATTCCGAGCGTCTCGAGGATCGACGGCATGACGTCGGTGAGCGCTGCCAGGCGCGGCACGCGCGTTCCTGCGTTGGCGCCGCGCGGCACCTTGACGATCAAGGGAACCTGGATGGCCTCGCGGTAGAGGAAGATGCCGTGTTCCTCCTCGCCGTGATCGCCGAGCCCCTCACCGTGATCCGACAGGAACACGATCAGCGCATCGTCGTAGAGTCCGCGTCTCTTCAGATCATCGAGGAAATGCCCGACGATGGCGTCGGCGTACGCGACCTCGCCGTCATAGGGCGACCGTCCCTTCGCGAATTCGGGTGGCGGCGTGTACGGCGCATGCGGCTCGTAGAGGTGGAGGAATCCGAAGACCTTCTTCGAGGACGCTGCGCCGTCGAGCCAACGCTCGAGAGCGGCGAGAGTGCGCTCGCCGTTGCGCTCGGCGTTCGTATCCAGCGCTGATTTGTACTCGAGCTCGTCGTCGAAGGAGTCGAAGCCCCGGCTGATACCGGTCGCTCTGCGCAGCACATACGACGACACCGCTGCGCCCGTCGCGTAGCCGTTCTCCTTAAGCAGGGAAGGCAGCGTTGGGACGGACTCGGGGACGACATATCCGATGTTGTCGCGGACGCCGCTGGTCTGCGGCAGCAGGCCGGTGAGGATCGTCGCATGAGACGGCAGCGTCTGCGGCACGTGGCTGAACGCGTGCTCGTAGACGATGGCATCCTTCGCGAAGCGATCGATGTTCGGCGTGGAGCCGCTTTTCGATCCGTAGGCGCCGACGTGATCCGAGCGGAGCGTGTCGACCGAGATCAGAAAGACGGGAACGTCGGCCGGCAGTTTCTCTTCGCGCCTTGCGGGACATGCGAGAAGAATGAGGCCGCCCAGCGCGATGGCGATGATGCGGCGCAAGCGAGAGCGATTCATCCCCGAGCCGTCCCCCTCAACGGATCTGCGCCGCGCGCCGGCGCCACTCGGCGGCGAGCTGCGTCGCGTGCAACTCGTCGAAGGTCTTGACGGCGATCGCGTAACTGGAGCGATCGGGATTCGCCGCCACCAGCCGCTGCATGGTCTGATGCGCCTCCGCCCGCTGGCCCGCGAGGAGGTAGATCACCGCAAGATTCGCATAGGCCTGCCGATCGCTAGGGAAACGCGTGATCTCCTCGTCGAAAGCCGCGATCGCGGCAGGCATCTGGTTCATTCTCGCGAGGATGTCGCCGCGTGCGAAGAAAAGAAGCGGCGGCACCTCGAGCTTCTTCTCCTTGATCTCCGCCTGAGCCTGATCGATCAACGATGCCGCTTCCGTGAGCCTGCCTTGTTTCACCTCGACCTGCGCCAGCAGCACCATCGCCGCCGGGCGATAGTTGAACGATGACATGGCCTCGTTCGCTTCGCGGGCTGCGTCGGGGAGCCGTCCCTTCGCAAGGGCGGCGCGGCCGAGGAGGATGTGGGCGTTGCCGGGATTGGTCTTGAGGCCGATCTCGGCGTTCGCCGCGGCCTCGTCCGGCTTGTCGAGCATGAGGTAGAGATTCGCGAGCGACAGGGAGAACTCGCCGGCGATCGAGGGGGCGACTTGAATGCCGCGCTTGTACGTGTCGGCGGCCTCCTGGTACCTGCCCATCTTCTCGAGGAGTTGCGCGAGGAGAGTCCAGGCATCGGTGAGGCGGGGGTTCTTCGCGATGACCTCGCGATATCGCGCGACGGCCTCCTCCGGTTTCCCCGAGGCCGCGAGCCGCGCGGCGTCTTTCATCGCGGTGATGTCGCCGATGCGGTCCTTCGGATCGGGCAGCGGTCCCGAGGCCTCGGTGCTGCTGGAGCTGAGATAGCCGAGGGCAGCCAGCTTCTTCGCCTCCTCGGGATCGATCTTCGAAGGCGACGGCAGCGCGCTCCGATACTTATCGATGTCGCTCTTCATGCCGGCGTAGATGCGCCGCTCATCGGCCAGGACGTTCTTCGTCTCCGCCGGCTCGTCGAGCGAATACAGCTCGGGTCGTGGCGCGACGATGAAGTGAAAGCGATCGTCGACCAGCGAGCGCAGCTCGCTCCATCCGAGGTGAATGCGTGCGTACATCGACTCGCCGTAGATACGGCGCGCCGGCGCCTTTTGATCCACCGCCGTAGCGACAAGCGAGCGTCCGGTCACGCCGGCGGGGGTTTCGATGCCGGCCAGCTTCGTGATCGTGGGCAGGATGTCCGTGAGCTGCACCGGCGCGTCGACTGTCTGGCCCGCCAGTTGGCGCTTCGGGAGCTTCAGCATCAGCGGCACATGGATGTCTTCCATGTAGAGGAAGATCCCATGTTCATCCTCGCCGTGATCGCCGAGTCCTTCACCATGATCGGACATCAACACGATCACCGCGCCATCGTAAAGGCCGCGCGCTTTCAGGTGATCCAGGAACCCGCCGACGATGGCGTCGGCCGCAGCGATCTCGCCGTCGTACAGGTTGGCGGCGTAGCGGCTCTTGAAGGGCTCGGGCGGATCGTACGGCGTGTGAGGCTCGAAGAGATGGAGGAAGAAGAAGAACGGCTGGCTCGCGTGCTGATCGATCCATCGCTCCGCCGTGGCGGCCGTCTCGCCGCCGGGACGCTGCAAGCGGCCGACCACCTCGCCTGGTTTCACGGCGATGTCGTCGTCATAGAAGTCGAAGCTCTGCGCGAGGCCGGTGTTTCCCCGCAGCACGTACGCGGATACCGCGCCGCCGGTCGTATAGCCCTTCTGCTTGAGCAGAGATGGAATCGTCGGGTGTTTCGAGGCATCGAACGGAAAGCCGATGTTGTTCCGCACGCCGTTGTCAGGTGGCAGAAGTCCGGTGAGCATCGTGACGTGCGACGGCAGGGTCAGCGGTACGTGCGCGTACGCGTGGCGAAAAAGCGCGGAGTCCTTGCGGAGGGCATCGAGATTCGGAGTCTCGACGCCGCGATAGCCGTAAGCCGGCAGGTGATCGGCGCGAAGGGTATCGATGGAGATGATGATGACCGGCGCGCCCGGCGCCGCGATCCCCGCCGATCCTGCGGGCTCGCGATGGCGGCAACCTGCGACGAGAAGGGAAACGGCGAACGCGGCGAACAGGGTTCTGGATGTTCTCAACAGGTGGGTCCTCGAAGCGCAGATTAGATCACTTCTGCTTTCTGCCTTCTGCTTTCAGCCTTCAAAAAGAGAGCCCCGGCCTTTCGGCCGGGGCTCGGTGCTGCTGCGAGAATTCGTGGATTGGCTAGAACCGGCCGCCGAAGGAGAACAGGTACGTCCTCGGGAGCTGGAAGTCGCCGTTGGCAGCGAGGAGGCTGACGCCGCCGCTGGTGGTTGGGGTACGCGGCTTGCCGAACGTTGCTGCCTTCACCCAGTTGATGCCCTCGACCGGAGTGTCGGTAAAGGGATTGAATGTTGCGCAGCGCTTGCCGATGTTCGCGCCGATGGTCTTGATGCATGAAGCGTTACGTGCTGTCCGGACCGTGATGTCGCCGTTGATCTGAGCCTGATTGTTGAAGGTGTTGATCATCTTCGCCTGGGCGAAGAAGGTCACCTTCTGAATCGGGAACTCGTAGTTCACGGAGAGATCCGTCGCCGAAATGTTGTCAAAGG
>DASQGS010000011.1:0-7819 GCA_035632455.1 Thermoanaerobaculia bacterium
GGCGCCTCGGGGAAGAAGCTCGGCAGCGGGACGACACTTCCGCTGGCGCTGCGGCGCGTGCAACTGGCCGGGGGTGCGATCCGCATCGCCGAGGAGCGGCGGCTCGACGGGAGCCGCTTCGTGTTCGCACGAATGCCGGACGCGATCGAGATCGGTCGCGCTCCCGCGGATGACGCGGCGCTCGACGCCGAGCTCGCGCGGCGCATGCTGGCGTGGGCTGCGCCGGCGACGCTCGACGAGATCGCATGGTGGGCGGGCATCGGCAAACGCGCGGCCCGAGCGGCAGTCGATGCAATCGGTGCGAAGCACGAGATCAGGAAGCCGCTGGGCGAGGTCTGGTCGCTGGAAAATGAGCCTGGCGCGAAGACATCACCTGCGACGCCGCACTTCCTCCCTTTCCGCGACAACTACCTCCTGTTCCGGCGCAGCCTCCTGCCGCTCGTTGACGAGCCCGGCGGAGTCGAGGTGCTGAGCTGGAAGAACGAGCCGATACCGCTCGCCGAGGCGGACTCGCTGCATCAGAACGCCATCGTGATCGGCGGGCGCCTGCGCGGCGTGTGGGAGTTCGATCCCGAGGCCGCCGAGGTGGCGTGGCGGCTGTTCCTTCCGGCCACGAGATCGGAGAAGCGCGACGTGGCGGAGGCCGCGGAATCGCTTGGCCGCTGGATCCGCGACGAGTTGGGCGACGCGCGATTCTATGCGTTCGACACCGCGAAGACGCGCGCGCCGCGCATTGCATTTGCGAGGGGCGAGAGGGGGTAAGGGGACGGGCGTCGACGGGATGGGACGGATGGGACGGATAGGCCTGCTCCCTCATTCCGGTGTTTCACATTGGCTCAGCGCGCTGCCGGAGCGGTTGCGGCATCGCGAAGATGCTCATCGACGAACGCCAGCATCTGCCGCCAGGAGTCCTCGCGGGCCTTGGCGGTGCCTGCGGGAGTGCCGCCGAGGTGCACGGTCTTTCCGGTCAGCGGGTGGCGCCGCGAATTCAATTCCATCGTCGAGGTGTATGGGCGCGCGATGCCATGGCCCGCATGGTCGTAGACGTGCGACTTGTACGCGTATGCGAAGTTGTTGCGCTTGAGGCGCTCCACGATTCGTTCGGCCATTGCGGAAGATGGCCAGACGCCGTCGTCGCGGCCGGAGATGAGGAGCACGGCGCCGTGGATGCGCTCGACCTGGATCTCTGCGAGCTCGGCCTCGAGCGACACGCGCCGCCCCGTCGGCGGCATGGCGGCGATCGGCCGGCCGCCGATGGTCCACGCAACCTGCGCGGCGCGATCGCAGCAGCCGCGCCAGACCACGTTACTCGGCTCGTAGGCGACGACGATGCGGAGGCCTTCAAAGGCTGTTCCGAGCAGGAGCGCGAGCTCGGCGCCTCGCGATGCGCCGACGACGCCGACGCGCGTGGGATCGACCGATGGTTGCGATTCGAGCCATCGCAATGCGGATCCGAAGTACTCGATGGGGATGTTCGACAGCGATCGCGGAAGTCCCTCGACGCCGAAGTACGCGAGCGCCAGGACGGCATAGCCGCGCGAGGCCAGGCCGCCGGCAGGACCGGTCGCGGGCGGAATGCCGCCGCCGGATCCGGAGAGAACGAGCAGCGTCGGATGCCGCCCGCCGCCCGGCGGTTCGTAGAACGTCCCCGCGAGTCCGCGCTCGCGCACCGGTGTCATGCGCACGCCTGCGGCCACCGCGCGCCGGCGGATGCTCGCGCGAGCGACGACCGCACCGCCGAACTCCGCGGTGAGAGTCCAGTGGTCCGGCGATGCCTCGACGTCGTTCTCGTCCGAGATCCGCGATGGCGTGGCCTTGCGCTCCGCGGACCAGAACAGGCCCATCGCGTCGGCATCCTTGTAGCTGCCGCTGACGGGTGCCATGCGGGTCAGGTCGATGCGCCCGCTGTCGTCGGCGATGAATTTGGCGCTCGAGGTCCACTCGTCGTCCAACCCGCCGCGCAAACGGACGGTTACCTTCGCGCCCGGACTTACGCCTGACACAGCGATGGGGATTACGTCGTCGATGAGGACGTCGTTTGTCGAAAGATCGAAGTGCGCGGATTCAGCGGGCGATGCCGCACTTGCGATCGCGAGCGCGATGGCCGCGATCGAACAAATCAGTGTGCGGTGCATCATTTGTAAATTCGGCCGCTACATGCCGAGGGTCTTGATGCGTCCGGCCTTGACCTGCTTGATGAACAACTCGTAGTCGGCCGTGGTCTGATCGGCATAGGCGATCGCGAAACGGCCGAGAGCTCGGTCGAGGGTATCGGCCCTGCCGCAGTAGCCGGCGAGTGCGGCGGCGTCGCCGGTGCGGGCGTGGGCGCGCGCGAAGAGCTCGCCACAGACGGCCGCGTAGTCGGCGAGAATCGTGCCGCCGAGGTCGGCGGGATCGATGCCGGCCTTGTGATCGGCGAGCTGGCGTACGAGGTAGTCCGCATGGCCGATGCGAGTCCACCCGAGCAGAGGATCGGTGACGGTCTGCATCCGGTGTTGCCCGGTAGCGACGCGCCGGCCTTGATTGCCGAACCGCATCCGGGGGAGATAGCGCGCGTAGCACGATCGCGGCTCCTCCTTCACCTGCACGAAAAGCGGATCGCCCGCGCCAATGCCGGTCATCAGGACGATGTAGTCGCGGAGCCCGACGCTTCCCGTGCCGACGACTTTCATCCCGACGTCGACCGGATGGTAGGCATCGAAGAGCAACTGCCGCTCCGGTCCGAGCGACTCGCGATACATTTCGAGAGAATCGAGAACGGGTTTGGCGCTGGAGTCGTCGAGATGCCACAGCACCGGCCGTCGTGTGGCGATCCGCCGGCGCCCTCCGCGCGACGGCACGGTGAGCTTCTGGAGGTTCTTCGCCGGCGTCTCCCGCACGGCTTTCTGGAGGATCGTTCGGACCGGGCTGGCCGCGGCGACGCGCCGGATCTCGTGGCGCACGAGGTCGAGGAAGGGCATGGCCGCGAATCGCATGAGCGAATTGCGATATGTCGAAACAAGCACGGCGACAGCGTCGAGACAGCGCTTGTCCGAGCAGCCGGCCTGGCGCCCGGCGACGACGAAGCTCGACGCCAGCCGCTTGATGTCCCACTCCCACGGTCCGGGCATGGTCTCGTCGAAGTCGTTGATGTCGAAGACGAGATGTCCCTCCGGCGAGGCGAAAGCGCCGAGGTTGAGCACGTGCGCGTCACCGCAAAGCTGGACGTTGAGGCCGGAGCGGGGAAGACCTGCCATATCGCGCGCCATCACCGCTGCCGCGCCGCGAAAGAATCCGAACGGCGAGGCGGCCATGCGCGTGTACTTGATCGGCAAAAGCGTTTCGACGCGGCCCCGATCGTGGTGCAGCATCGTCTTGACCGCTTGGGTCCGCCCCTTCGACGCGCGCCAATCCCCCTGGTCCGATCGCGAGATCGATCGGCGCAACTTCTTCCCAGCCGTCAGCCGTTGTTCCAGCGAGAGGCGCTTTGTGGCCATGATGAGTGGGCCGATGGTAGCACGCGGGATGAGGAACAAGGCTGCCCCAAGAATTGATTAGACCGATCGGACCGATCCGTCGGATCCGTCCGAGATACCGGTGACTTCCCCGATGTCCGCGCCCCATCCTGCAATCGTCCGCAGTTTCTGATAATCTACGCAATGCGAGGAAGTGGCGGGTGTGATGGGACTTGTGCAATTTGCCAGGAGCCGACACGGCGGTGAATTGATCGGGATCGTGATCCTCGCGGCCGGTGTCGCTCTGGCTGCGGCCGTCCTCTCCTATCATCCGAACGACAGCTCCGCGTTCTTCACGTCCACCAGCAGCGCAGTCTCCAATCTCATCGGCTATTACGGCGCCACGGTTGCGTGGATTCTCGTCGGCTTCTTCGGCTTCGCAGGCATCCTCTTCCCGGCCGCGCTGATCGTGATGGGATGGCAGCAGCTCGTGGGCAAAGAGCTGGAGTTCCTCCACACCAAGCTCTTCGGGTTTCTGATCGTTGTTCTCACGCTCCCGCCGCTGTTCGATCTCACGCTCGGCAAGATCTGGCTGCGCGGTGCATTGATCCCATCCGGCGGTTACCTCGGTCATGAGATCAACCGCGCCGCTTCGGCGAATCTCAACGCCGGCGGTGCGGCGATCCTGCTCATCACCGCGCTCCTCGTCGGCGTTCTTCTGTCCACGCGCATCAGCCTCGCTTCCATCTTCTTGGATCTGCGCCTCAAGATCCTGGCCCTCGGCCGCGCGATCTCCCTCCATTGGGCGCGTTTCACGGAGCGCCGCCGCAAGGAGAAGATGAAGGACACGATCCTCCGCAAGCATCTCGATAAGGCCGAGCCGCCGGCACCGCTGCGCCTTGTGCGCAATGCCGATGGTAATGATGACGTCCATAGAGCGGGCATGGTGGTGCGCGAAGTGCAAGGCCCGGGACGCTTCCAGATCCGCAAGGTGACCAAGGCCGACCTTCGCAAGGCGGCCGAGGAGCTGTCGAAACAGGAGACGCCGGATCCCTTTGCGCTCTATGCCGATGACGACCCGCTCACCGCGCCGCCTCTGTTGCGCGGCGGGGCTTTCGTTTCAGAGCGCCGGGTTTCCGCGCGCGGCAACGATCTCTCGCTCCCGGACAATTTTCCGAAGACCCGGGCCATGCGCGAGGCAGCGCCGCCCGCGGGCATCGAGATCGAGCCCGATTTCGAGGATCCGCTCTTCCTCGATGACAACAGCCAGCTATTCGATCTCGGCCGCCCGCAAGGCTCGAGGCCTCCTGTGCGCAAGCCGCGCGTCACGGCGCCGAAGCGCGAATTGCGCCAGCTTCTTCCGCCGGTTGCGCTATTGACCGAGGGACCGAAACTCGATCAGATCAACGACGACGTCCATAAGAGGTTCCTGGAAGTCGGACGGCTCATCGAAGATCGCTGCAAGGAGTTCTCCGTAGACGGCGAGGTCACTGCATACCATCCGGGACCGGTTGTGACCACGTTCGAGTTCAAGCCGAGCGCCGGGGTCAAGTACGCGAAGGTCGTCAACCTCGGCGATGATCTGGCGCTGGCATTGAAGGCCGAGTCGATTCGCATTGAGCGGATCTCCGGGTCGTCCACGGTCGGCATCGAAGTGCCCAACAAGAAGCGCGAGCTGATCACGCTGCGCGACATCATCGACACAGATGTCTTTCACGCTTCGTCGTCGCTCTTGACGGTCGCGCTCGGAAAGGACATCCATGGCGATCCATTTGTGACGGACCTGGCTCGCATGCCGCATCTTCTCGTCGCCGGTGCCACAGGCGCAGGCAAGTCGGTAGGCCTGAACTCGATGATCGTCTCATTGTTGTACAAGGCGCTGCCGAGACAATTGCGCATGCTGATGATCGATCCGAAGATGGTCGAGCTCAAGGTCTACGAGGACATCCCGCATCTGTTGCATCCGATCGTGACCGACCCGAAGCTGGCCTCCAATGCATTGATCTGGGCTGTCAACGAGATGGAGAACCGCTACCGCTGCCTCGCGGAATGCGGAGTGCGCAATATCGACCAGTACAATGCATTGATCAAGGATCCCGAGGCTCACCGACGCGCGCGGAAAGCGGCGCCGGGCGACGACCGCGCGGCCGCGGAGACGATGCAGTACATCGTCATTGTGATCGATGAGTTCGCCGACCTGATGATGGTCGCGCCGAAGGACGTTGAGGACTCTGTCACGCGCCTCGCGCAAAAGGCTCGCGCCGTCGGCATCCATCTCATTGTCGCCACGCAGCGCCCGTCAGTGGACGTGATTACGGGCGTCATCAAGGCCAACTTCCCTTCGCGCATCAGCTATCAGGTGGCGTCGAAGATCGATTCCAGGACGATCCTCGACACCCAAGGCGCGGAGAAGCTCCTGGGCAACGGCGACATGCTCTTCCTTCCGCCCGGCACGGCCAGAATTCGCCGCATTCACGGTGCCTATGTCTCAGAGAAGGAGATCAGCAGCATTGTGGAGTTCGTCAAGGCGAACCAGGGCGAGCCGAAGTTTCTCGAGGAGATCACGACCTTGGCCGAGGAAAAGGGCCGCACCGACGGCCTCGACTATCTCGACGATCCCAAATACGACGAGGCCGTGCGCGTCGTTCTCACGACCGGCCAAGCCTCGGCGTCTTATCTCCAGCGCCGCCTCAAGCTCGGCTACTCCCGCGCCGCCCGCCTGATCGAGATCATGGAAGCCCACGGCGTCGTCGGCCCCAGCCAGGGCTCCAAGCCCCGCGAGATCCTCGTGCGCTCGGATGATTACCCGCCGGCGAGCGGAGAGATTTGAGGGCGGCGCTGGAGTGTCAATGATCTAGTGTTTCAGGCCGGCGAATTGAAGGAGGTTCGAGATGCGCTCGACCTTCAATTGGCCCGGGCTGGCGACGTCCAGTGAGACGATGGCCGGTAGACTGTCAACAAACACAATCATCGGTAGCTTGCCGGTGTCGATCCCGCGGTTGAGACGCCAACTGTCTCCGCGCTTCGACGCGATCGCGGGGAGATCGCCGACATGACGTTCTGCCCGTAATGCGCCCGCCAGGGCCACTGGATCGACGTCGAAGAACGCCGCGGCGTCTTGTGCAAGCGGTGGCCTCGCTTTCAGCGAACAGGCGTCTTCGATCATTGTGCCCAGCCCTGTGCGTAACTCTCCCAGCTTCAACCCTCGCTTGGCGCCAAGCGCGGAGATTTGCGCGATCATGTCCAGGTCTCCGCTCCGGAGGACCGGCCCCGCGACCAGCGCGGCCACGCGCGCCTTGTCCGCTGCCGGAGCCTCCTGGAACGCTTTGTCGATCACGTCGTACTGGAGTCTGGCGATGCCTTTTCGCTTCTGCTCCGCCAATAGAGCGCTGGCAATCTCGCCCAATGGGGTGCCATAGGCCTCCCTCGCGACTTGGTTGAGCTTCAGTAACTGAGCATTACTCAAGAGGTGATTCGGGCTCGCTCCGTCGATTAGAATCGCGGCGATCTCGCTCGCCTCGTCAATTGGCAGTGCATGCGGGATGTTCGCTGCTGCGGTTGTGATCGCCTTGTCGGGCACGTCTCCCGGCTTATTGTCCTTGTCCTTTTTCTTTCGGGCGAGGGCAAGCCTGTTGTAAGCGGACTCTTCGAGCAGCTCCACGGCAGAGTCGATTTGAATCGTATTGGCCCAGGCGAGGATTTGCTTCTCGAGCTGATTGGCGAATGGCTCCTGGCGTGCACGCTCGAGTGGCAGCTTGGCGCGCATCCGGAAGACGATGATCACTTGATGAATACCCGAAGCGTCGCGAAACCAGATCGGAGCGTTCGCTCCCAAAGCCAGCGTCGGGGTGGTCCCCTTCGACAAGGAAACGCCGTCACCAGGGCCGCTGAACCGATAGAACGTAGCTTCCAGACTGGTGGGCGTAAGAGTGACAGTCGTGAAGTTCTTGGTCGCGAGTTTCCAATCGGTCGTTGCCTGTTCCTCGAACGCGCCGGCCATTTCGGCGGCCGTGATCGCGTGCCCGGCGTTTGAAGCATCCGTGATGACGGCCAAGGCGATCGCGCCGCCGCCGTTTCGGCAGCCGACCGCGAGCTCTCGGTCGAAACCCTCGCGCTTCAGCGATGGGAAATCGTGGATCGTCAACCCGCAGGTCCATTCGCTGCCTGGAGACTGAGCAAAGAGAATACCGGGAGGCAAGTCGTCGGCGCGAGCGGCCGAGCAGAACCAGCTCATTGAAGCGGCGATCACGATCCACCGAACATAATTAAGAGAATGGGGCATTGTTTGCGGCCTCCTGCTGGTGATACGTCTTCAGACCCCCGCCCACTGAGGGCACAGCGTGTCCCGGCTATGGCGCAGGAGCGGGCAGTGTCGCAGGCGTGGG
>DASQGS010000012.1:0-3497 GCA_035632455.1 Thermoanaerobaculia bacterium
GCTTTGAATTCAGTCGTTCCTGGCGACTGCCGCTGGCCGGCGTGACAGGGCACATGCTTCATTCGATGGAACGCGACGTCGCAAGGGCGAGAAGATCTAAACCGGGTTGCCGATGGGCCCCCTGACCTCCTCGAGCGCGTACCCGAGAGCTTCCTCGAATTCAAGGGCTCTACCTGCCTCCCATTCGCTCCGTGCGCCGTCAGGGCCGAGTTCGTCGCGGGCCGGATTCAAGAAGGCCGACGTGAACGTGTGCCAGCTTTCCGGCGGACGCTGGCCCGTGGCGTCGAACATCGCCGATGCGGCGCCGGCAAGGCGGACAGCCCGCTGAAGCCGTCCTTCGGCTGCATTCATGCACGCAAGGACGTCCAACGACCACGCCGACCGTTGATCTCGCAAGGCGAGCCCGATCTCGAGCGCCTCTCGAATCGAGGCGCGAGCGGCAACCATGTCTCCGCGCACAAACGAGACCGCGGACAGGAATACAAGCGTCATGCCTGCTTCATCGCTCCTGCCGACCTGGCGCCTCACGTCAAGGCTCTGCTGCAGGAGGGAACCGGCTTCGTCGGCGTCGCCGCGGATGATTGCGACCATTCCGAGCTGGTGCAGGACCTCGGCCTCGTGCTGCCGATTCCCGACCTCGAGGCTGATCCGGAGAGCCTCCTCGAGCGACTCCCGGGCTTCAGTCAACTTGTCGAGGGCGCTGTCCAGCACGCCCTTGTAAAAGAGGCCGCGGATCATGGCAGTCTTGTTGTCCGCTGCACGCGCGCGCGATATACCGTCATCGAGTTTCAGTCCACCGACATCGAACTCTCCGGCCACGTAAGCGAACGCGCCGGCTTCGAGCAGCGCCGTTGCGCGGAGCGGGTCGTCTGGACCGAGCCTATGCAACAGGAGGTCGAGGAACTGCCGGGCTTCGGTGATGTGTCCGCGTAGAAGCCAGAACGGAAAAAGCTCAGTGGCGAGCGTCGCGCCCATTCGAGGATTTGATCTGGTGGCCCAGCGTACGGCTGCAACGAGGTTGTGGTGGTCATCCTCGAGCTGATACAGCCATGTGGCGAATTCACCAGGCTGTCGCGACGCCGCCAAGCGCAGGTAGAACTGCGCGTGCTGCGATTCGAAAGTCTCCATCTCGCTTGCTGCGCGGAGGCGCTCGACCGCGTATGCGCGGATCGGCGCGAGCAGCCTGTACCGTCCGTTGACTGGAACCACCAGGGATTTCGAGACGAGCTGCCACAACACCTCGGCGATCCTCTCCGCTGGAAGCCTGGCGTCTCCGCAGACCTGCTCGCATGCAGCGAGCGAGAACGCGCCGGGAAACACCGCAAGGCGTCGAAAGACGGCCTGTTCCGTTGGGTCGAGCAAGCCGTAGCTCCAGTCCATGGTCGCTGTAAGCGTTTGCTGCCGGGTCGATGACGTACGGCTTCCTCCGCCAAGGAGGGCAAGTCCGCTTTCGAGTCGTTCGAGGATCTCTTCGACCGGCATCATCGCAACGCGCGCCGCGGCGAGCTCCATGGCGAGGGGGATGCCATCAAGTTGTTCGCAGATCCGAGTCACGAACCGCATTCGCGACTCGGGCAGCTCAAATGCGGGCGCGCTGGAACGGGCCCGATCGAAGAACAAACGCGTTGCGTCGCTGGGTGACAGGGGGTTGACGCGCCAAACCGTCTCGCCCGGGACCTTGAGCGGCTCCCGGCTGGTAGCGATCAGATGCAGGCCCGGGCACGTTCTGATCAGCTCGAGTGCCAGCCTGGCAGAGGCGTCGATCACGTGCTCGCAGTTGTCCAGGAGCAAGAGCAACCGGCGCTGCCGGCAGTGGTCGACGAGCGTCTCCAACGGCGTGCGACCGACCTGCTCTTGTAGCTCCATGCCTGCCTGTACCGCTCGCGCCACGAGATCCCCATCTACGACCGGGGTCAGGTCCGCGAACCAGACCCCATCGGGATACCGGTCGTCGAGGAGCTGGCTCGCGAGCTCCTGCGCCAGCCGCGTCTTGCCGCACCCCCCGGGGCCCACGAGCGTGATGAGCTTCGTTTCGGCTTCGAGCGCTTGCAGCTCCCGGAGGTCCTCGAGCCGGCCGACAAAGCTCGTGCTCTGCGCCGGCACATTCGTGCGTTCGTACGCGAGGGAGCGAAGGGGAGGAAAGCGAGTCGGATTCCGCAAATCGACGAGTTGGAAGATCTGCTCGGGCCGGTTGAGGTCTTTCAGCCCATGGAGGCCGAGGTCCCAGAGACCGGTATCGGGAGCAAGCTCGTCGGCCAGCAGCTCTTGCGCTGCTTTGCTGATGACGATCTGGCCTGGGTGACAGGTTGCGAGCAGTCGCGCACATCGATTTAGCGCCTGTCCGAAGTAATGACCTCCTCTGAACTGTGCTTCGCCGGCGTGAATCGCCACGCGAATCCGCAGCTTGAGCCCATCCGGCCAGGTCGCTCCCTGGATCTCGCGCTGGATTTCAAGCGCGGCAGCAGCCGCCTCCGGCGCGTTCGGAAAGGCGGCGAGGACGCTGTCGCCCTCGCGTCCGGCCTCTACCTGGCGGCCGCGATGGCGGTCGATGCAGCCGCCGAGTATGGCGTCGTGTTTCGGCATGGCTTCTCGCATCGCACGTGGCGTCCGCTCCCAGGCTCTCGTCGAACCCTCCAGGTCGGTCATCAGGAACACGACGAGAGCCCCAGGCAGTGAGATCGCGTCGGATGGAGGGACTCCAGTGCGTTCGGCGGAGGCTGAGGTGCTTGTCGCAAACCAGGCGGCGACCTGGGAGCGGGACGAAAAGCCGAGCTTGTTCCGGATCCGCTCGACGTGACCTTCGGCGGTCCTCTCCGCGATGAACAGCCGATCGGAGATCTGGCGGTTGGTGAGGCCGGCCGCCACCAGCCGGGCGACTTCCAGTTCACGTTTCGAGAGCTCCGCCGATCCGGCCATTTGGCCGAAATCTTGCGCCTAGAGGGCCCTTCCGCTCCAACCGAAATTTCGGTACTGACAGTTTTGCCTGCCGGTGCTAGATTTGCCCCCGTGCCGATCCCTCTGACCGTCGACCCGATCAAGGAAGAGATCGTGCACGAACTGCGGCGTATCGCTGGGCTCGTGGACAAGATCACCGTTTCGGACAATCCGGTGCGGGACTATCGAGAGCTGACCGAGATCCGAAACCGGCTGAAGCGCGTAGGCGACGTGCTCGACAAGGGGGTCAGCGCCAAGCATTTCACAGCGGCCCAGATCCGCAGCCTCGCCGCGAGTTTTGAAGCCATCGGGGCGGCGCTCGAGAAAGCAATCTAGCCCGCCCCGGCGGAAACCGTTCGGGTCGCCCTGGTCGTCACGTACCGTGTCTTAGCGGGGACGGAAGCGCGCCGAACGCCCGGCATGGACGTGCCGCAAGCCGACTTCGGTCAATGCAGCTCTGCGATCAGCCCCATCCGTCAAGTGCGAGTCACCACATGAGGGAGTCGGGCGTCTGGCCCAGCCGCGACGGGTCCAACGCTCCTATCGGCTCCTCTGTCGAAAGT
>DASQGS010000013.1:0-2998 GCA_035632455.1 Thermoanaerobaculia bacterium
AAGGGACAAGGGACAAGAGGCAACGGGACAAGAGGCAACCGAGGCTCCGCATGGTTCTTCTCGTCCCTTGTCCCTCTTCCCTCGTCCCTACAAAAAATGCGCAGAACCAAAATCATCGCGACCCTCGGACCGGCGTGCAACACCGGCGAGGTCATCGGGCAGCTCATCAGCGCCGGCGTGGATGTCTTCCGTCTGAACTTCTCGCACGGCGAGCCGGAGCGGCGAATTCGCACGATCGGCCTGATTCGCGACGGCGCGACCGCCGCCGGAAAGTACATCCCGATCGTCGGCGACATCCAGGGCCCGAAGATCCGCATCGGCGAGGTCGAAGGCGTCGTGAACCTCCAGACCGGCGCGACGTTCGTGCTAACGACGCGAGAGGTCAAGGGCAACGCCCAGCGCGTCTCGACACCGTTCGCTCCTCTTCCAAGCGAAGTCAAGGCCGGGCATCGCATTTTGATCAACGACGGGCTGGTTGAGCTCGCGGTCACGGCCGTGAGCGACTCCGAGGTCACTACGCGCGTCGTGCACGGCGGCCCCATCTCCTCGCGCAAGGGCATGAACTTCCCCGACTCCGAGCTCAGCATTCCGGCGATCACGGACAAAGACGTCGAGGACCTTCGCTTCATCGTCGACCAGAAGCTCGACTACGTTGCGGCGTCGTTCATCCGCCGGCGCTCGGACATCGAAGGCCTGCGAAAACTGCTGCGCGATTTCGGAGGCGAAGAGATCGCCGTTATCGCTAAGCTCGAGAAACCGCAAGCCATCGATGCGCTGGAGGACATCCTCGAGGTCAGCGATGGCGTGATGGTGGCACGCGGTGACCTCGGCGTGGAGCTGCCGCCGGAAGACGTGCCGATCATGCAGAAGCGGATTCTCTCCGAGGCCAGCCGCTGGGGGCGATTCAGCATCACCGCGACCCAGATGCTGGAATCGATGACTGCGAGCTCGCGCCCGACGCGCGCCGAGGCCAGCGACGTCGCGAACGCCATCTTCGACGGCAGCGACGCGGTCATGCTCTCGGCCGAGACCGCGAGCGGGTTGTATCCCGTCGAAGCTGTCGAGATGATGGCTCGCATCGTCCTCACCGCCGAGGAGAACCCCCAGCTCGCCACCGGCGGCGCTTCCCGCGCGCCGTTCCGCAAGCTCCTCGAGATCGACCAGTTCACGGACGCCCTCGCCGGCGCCGCCAACTACACCGCGGAGCAGATCGGCGCCAAGTACATCGTCGTCTTCACTCAATCCGGTTTCGCGGCGCGTCTGATCTCGAAGTTCCGGCCCAAGGCGCCGATCATCGCCCTCACGCCCTCGGCCGCGGTGGCCCGCCGCATGAACATTCTCTGGGGCGTCCAGCCGTTCGTCATGCAGGAGGCCGGCGAGTACCACGAACAGATCGTCGAGCGCGTCGACGAGTTTCTGACTGCCCATGGAGTCGCACATACCGGCGACCACCTCGTCATCATGATGGGTTCGCCGATCTACCAGCGCGCCAAGACGAACCTGCTGCGAGTCCACCGTGTGGCGGCTCCGTAGCGCTATGGACTGCGGCGGCTCGCCGCCGCTTTTCGCAGCAAGAACGCAAGTCCTTCCTTGCGCGCAACCGCGGTCCCGCGCTAAGAACGCGTACTCTGCCAGTTGTAACGAAAGCGGCGGCTCGAGCCGCCGCACTCCATGTGGAGCAGTTGCTTATAAGAGCCGTTTGTATTGACTTCATGAATAAATAGCGTATGGTCGGCGGCGAGCTCATTGAATTCTCTGAGTCACATGAAATGGTCCAGTACCACAACCACACGGAACCCTCACCCTCGAAAGGAGCTATCGCGATGCGCCTCCGACTCTTCTTTGCAATTACTTCGCTGCTGCTGCTCGGAATCACAGGATCGGCGTTTGCCGCCGAGCAGGCGAATGCTGAGCAGAAGATGCCTCGCGTTGCACACAATCAACACCGTCCCGTTGTCGTGCAATATGACATTCAGCCGCAGCAGCCTGACATTCCAGGCGATGACAGCGGCGGTGGGGGCTCGTCGGGCACGTGCAACTGCAACCGGAACTGCGACTCCGCAAATCCTGGTTGTAGTCTGACGAACGACCCGTGTTCAGGGTGCAGAGCAATACTAGGCGGGTCGTGCGAGAGCTGCATTGGCAAGAACAACTGCGGCTGCTGAGCGATGCATCGTCGACGCGCTGGATTTCTCCTCGGAGCTGCTCTGCTGTTGAGCGCGTGGCCGTCACTGGGTTACCGCCGCGAGTACCGCGTCACCTCAGACGGGGTAAGGAAGGCGGGAAGTGAGGTCTGCTTCTATCGCGGCGACTCCGCGGCTGATGCGTTCTCGCTCTTTTTCACTCACGACGAGGTCGTGTGCCTGCCGGCTGACAGCGTGCTCGACATGCCACCGGGTCTTTTCCACGCATTCGCCCGTCACGCCGATGGGTACGTCAGCGCGCATCGCGATTTCTTCGTGTACCGAGGCGCGCCGATTCCCGAGTCCGGCTACGAGTCGCTGGAGATTCCACTGCAACCGGCAGCGTTCGTCGACATCAAACTCACGCTCGCGCCCGGCCAGTCGATCGGCGTCTGGCTGGCGCCGACACCTACGACCGGCGGGACGTTCATTCCGCTCGTAACGGGTGAACACACCATCATGGTCCCAGCCGACACGGCGTTCGTACCCTTGCTCATCGAATATCATCGGCCCGTGGCGGTCGGTGAAGCGACGACATTGAGTCCCGGCGAGCGACGCTCGCTCGCCGGATTCAACTCGCCTGCCGGAACCGTCGACGTCGTTGTGTGGACGAAACTCGATTCGCTCGTGGCACGCGATGTCAAGGGAACGTTGCCGCCACCCGAGATCACGATCACGCAACAACGCCAGACCTACCAGCCGCTGTTTCGCCTGGAGGACGCTCGCCGTGCGACGCACACGCTGCTCTTCTTCAAGGAGGTGCGAAGCGGCCCCGCACGCCTGAGGGTTCGCGGCAAATGGTGGGTGGCGTCCGA
>DASQGS010000014.1:0-3835 GCA_035632455.1 Thermoanaerobaculia bacterium
GGATACCACGAACGAGACCGTCACGATCAGCGAAGAGGAGCGCGATGAGCTCGATCGGCGCCTCGAAGAGATGGAACGCAATCCCGACAGCGGGATTCCTTGGGAAGAAGTCAGAGTGCGTGTCTTCGGGCGATGAGGTCGTTGATCTTCCGGCCGAGGGCTTTACGCGAGATCGAAGCCGCGAGCCGGTGGTATGAGCAACAACGGGCAGGCCTCGGCAAGCGCTTGGAGGCGGATCTCGACTACCTCTTCAAATTGATTGGCGAGCGGCCTGAGATCTATCCTCTCGTGGTTCCTTCCACACGCCGACCAGTTCGAAGAGCTACCCTGCGCTTGTTCCCCTACTGTGTTTTCTACACCGTCAACCTTCACGCGATCACGATTCTGCGGTTTCGACATCAATCCCGCGAAGTCATGAATCCCGCTGATGCCTGAACCTGCTCAGGACCCCCTAACGAAAGGGACCTCGCCTCGCCTCAACTGCAATCCCACAGAATCACCGCCTCGCCGCACTCCACGCACGCGAAGAGATAGGCCGTCGTGTCGTAGGCCGCCGAGTTGTCCTGCGGCGAGTCCGCGCGAATCGATTGCCAGAGGTGATCGAGATCCGTGCCGCGATATTCAGGATGAAGGTGGTTCACGAAGAACCGTTTCGGATCGGCCGGACCTGCCATCGCCACGAGATCAGCGCGCCCGGCCTCCTTCTCGTAGCGGCAATAGTCCGAACAATGAACCGGCCACGTGAGATCCTGCCATGTCGTGATTTGGGGAGTGCGATGGTGCAGCTCAGCGGTTCGCTCGCCTGCGAGAGCCTCGACGCGCGCGGCCGGGAGCCCGGGATTGGCTGCCGCGATGGCGACCCTCAGCGCGGCGCCGTCGCCGGCGTTGGTCGCGAAGTCGTCCTCGGCGAGCCGTCCGCTGTGAAGGCATGACTCGCACGCAAAGTCGAGATCGCCTTCGCCGATGAATGGGCCTTCGTATCCAGGCGCGACTGCCTCGCAGATCCCGCACTCCTTCGGCTCCCCACCGAACGTGGAGAAGGCGTGCGGCTGTTTGAAGTAGCGGTAGGTGTATGACATCGACGATCGCACCAAGTCCAGCCTAGGCGGGGTGAGCATAGCGGAGCGCGCGGCGTGTCGCTTGACGATTCCCCTCATGCCTGCCACTCTCACGCCCCGATGGAATACCCGTTCGACAAGCTTTTCCTCGTGTGCACCGGAGCGCGCTGCAACAATCCCGATCGCGGCGACGAGCGGAGCGAGGTCATCCGCGGCGAGCTGAAGGATCTCAACAAGAGCCTCGGACGCAAGCCCGTCGTGCGCATCTGCAGCGTCTCCTGCCTCGACCTCTGCGACTTCGGCCCGAACATGGTCGTGCATCCGGAAGGGACGGTCTACTCGCATCTCGACCGCGAGAGCGCCAAAGCCGTCTACGCCGGCGTGATGGGCGACGGCCCCGCGCGACCCGACAAAGAGCTCACCGCCCAGGAGCTCGCCGGCCCGCGGACGAAGTACGAATAGCGGCGCGATTCTTTTGGCGCTTCTGCCTTCACCTGGGGTAAATCACACGCAGAACCTCAACGCAGAGACGCAGAGGTACGCAGAGGCGGCCTTCCGAGAGCCAAGAAAGACTCACGATCGACCTGCAGACAAAGCACTCGCCACGCACTCTCTGCGCCCTCAGCGTCTCTGTGGTGATGCTTTTCATATCGTGCGAGTGGCCGGGACTGATTCTCACCGCAGAGGCGCAGAGCACGCAGAGGCGGCGTCCCGAGGGCTAAAGAGACCGAAGGTACTGGCCTTGAACTCTCTGCGGCCTCTGCGTCTCTGCGATGATGCTTTCGTGTCATGTGACTCTCGCTCCTGTGCGTCACCGTAGCGCGGAGAACAAGGAGTTGACGATGGACGATCGAAGGGAGGCTCCTCGAGCAAACGCCGAGGTCGACTTGAACTATGTCACCGAGGACATCATCGGCGCAGCCATCGAAGTGCACAGGGCGCTGGGACCGGGCCTGCTTGAGAGCGCATACGAGGAGTGTGTGTGCCGTGAGCTCGCGCTGCGGTCTGTCCCTCTTGAAAGGCAGAAGGTGTTACCGGTCGAGTACAAAGGTGTGCGATTGGATTGCGGTTATCGGCTGGATCTCCTGGTTGCTGACGCCGTCGTCGTCGAGATCAAGGCCGTGAGAGTCCTGGAACCGATTCATAAGGCCCAGCTTCTGACCTACCTGAAGCTGGGAGGATGGCAGCTCGGCCTCCTCATCAACTTCAACGTGCCAGTTCTCAGGAATGGCATCAAACGCGTCGCCAACAGGTTCAAAGAACCCATTCCTCGTGTCCTCGGCGATTAGATCTTTGAGCTCTTACGCGACGAACTTTCGCCCTGCGTCCAGCACGTGTTTGAGGTCCTTGGGACTGCAGGCCTCGGCGTAGAGTCGCGCGACTGGTTCGGTTGCGGAGAGGCGGAACAGCAGCCAGCTCGAGTCGCTGAAGATCAGCTTCACGCCGTCGACGGTCACCACCTCGCGGACCTTCAGCCCTTCCAGATCGCTCGGCGGGTTCGCCAGCTTTGCGGCCAGCGACTCCTTGAGCTGCGGCGTCACCTTCATGTCCAGGCGCTTCGAATAGAGCGCACCGAACTCCTCGTGCATTTCCTCGGTGAGGACATGGAGCTTCTTGCCGGTTCTCGCCACCATCTCGGCCACGAGAAGGCACGCCAGGATGCCGTCCTTTTCCGGCAGGTGGCGGTAGATCGAGAGGCCCGCGCTCTCCTCGCCGCCGACGGCGATCTGATCCGCGAGAATCAACTCCCCGATGTACTTGAAACCGACCGGCGTCTCGTAGAGCGGCACGTCGAGCTTCCGGGCGATGGCGTCGATCAAATGCGTCGTGGCCACGGAGCGCGCAAGGCCGCCCGGGATATTGCGCACGCGTTTGAGGTAGATACACAACAGCGCGATGATCGTGTTCGGGGAGACGAAGCGGCCGCGATCGTCGATGATTCCGAAGCGGTCGGCGTCGCCGTCGGTGGCGAGGCCGAGCTCGTACTCCTCGGTGGACACGATCTTGCGCAGCTCGCCGAGGTTCTTCTCGCTGCATTCCGGCGAGAAGCCGCCGAAATAGGGATCGCGGTAGTTGTGGATGATCTTGACGCCGAGGCCGGCCTCGAGGAGGAAATAGTCCAGGTAGTCGCGGGACGTGCCGTAGAGCGAGTCGATGGCGATGCGAATGCCGCTTTTATGAATCGCCTCGGCGTCGACCTTCTGCCGCAGCTCGTTGAGGTAGCGCTCCTTCGGCTCGATAGTCTCGATCAGCTCCGGCTTCTCGTAGACGTCGATCTTCTCGTTGCGATCGACGATGGCATGGATCTCCTGCTCGATCTGCTTTGTGACCTCGGGGAGCGCCGGCGCGCCGTCCGCGGTGGAGTACTTGAGACCGTTGTACTCCGGCGGGTTGTGCGAGGCGGTGAAGTTGATGGCCCCGAGGGCCTTGCGCCGGATGGTCTCGAAGGAAACGCAGGGCGTGGGAACATCGCGATTGCAGAGGAAGGCCTGGATGCCGTTGAAGGCGAGAATCCGCGCCGCCTCCGACGCGAACTTCTCGGAGAGGAAGCGGGTGTCGTAGGCCACGATGACGCCCGTCCCCTTCTGCTGGCTTTTCTTGAGGTAATTGGCAATGCCTTGGCTGGCGATGCGGACATTCTCGAACGTGAAATCCTCGCCGATGATGCCGCGCCAACCAGAAGTACCGAACTTGATCATGAACTCTCCCGGACCGGGTCTGCGGGACGGAAACCTTAACACAGGGAAGTCAGAAGGCAGAAGGCAGAAGTGGGGTTT
>DASQGS010000015.1:0-2894 GCA_035632455.1 Thermoanaerobaculia bacterium
TTGCTCAGATAGTCGTTCATGCCTGCGGCGAGACAGCGCTCGCGGTCGCCTGACAAAGCGTGAGCCGTCAGGGCGATGAGGTGCACCTGATTCCCGATACTCTCGCGGATGCGGCGTGTGACCTCGAGGCCGTCCAGGCCCGGCATCTGAACGTCCATCAAGACCACGTCATACGTCTTCCGATCCAATGCCTGCAGGGCTTCGAGTCCGTTTCTCACCGAATCGGCTTGATAGCCGAGATGTCGCAACATGCCGAGAACGACGAGGCGGTTGATGGACTCGTCCTCCGCCAGGAGAATGCGCAGGGAGCCGCGGTCGGGCGCGCGGGATTGTCTGGGCGCCTCGGACGGCTGAGGCGTCGGGAGCGTCGCGGGCTCGCCGACGATTGTGAAATGAAACGTCGATCCTTGGCCTGGAGCGGACTCAACGGTAATCGAACCGCCCATGAGCTCCGTCAATCGTTTGCTGATGGCAAGTCCGAGGCCCGTGCCGCCGTATTGGCGGCTCGACGAACCGTCGAGTTGCTGGAAGGCAACAAAGAGCCGGCCGAGATCGTCGCTGGCAATGCCTAGACCGGTGTCGGCGATGGAGAAGCGGACCTCGATGAGCTCGTCGCTCAACACCTTGGAGCTCACCGCCACTTCCACTCCTCCCAGGGTCGTGAACTTGATGGCATTGCTCAGCAGGTTGAGGAGCACTTGCCGCGTGCGATGCTGATCGCCCAACAACGCCGGCGCCATACCCTCCGCGATCGAGGCATTGAGCGAGAGTCCCTTGCCGTGGGCCACGGGAGCCATGATCTCGATACAGTCCTCGACCACGCTCTTGACGGCGAACGGACGATGCTCCACGGTCAGCATCTTCGACTCCAGGCGGGAGAAGTCGAGAACATCGTTGAGCAGCGTCAGCAAGGAACGGCCGCTGACCTGGATGGTCTTCACGTGATTGCGCTGCTCCGTGGTCAGCGCGGTGTGTGCCAACAGCTCGGCCACGCCGATCACACCGTTCATCGGCGTCCGGATCTCGTGGCTGATGTTTGCGAGAAACTCGCTCTTGGCGCGGCCTGCCGCCAGCGCCTCATCCCGTGCTTCCGCAAGCTCTCGGGTACGTTCCAGCACATCGTCCTCCAGCCGGAGACGGAGGCGATCGAGCTCGTCGTGGACGCGCCGGAAGCGAAGGGAAAGGGCCACACTCATCGCCACGATCACGGCGCTGAAGCCGAAGGCGGCCATCGAAAAGTCAGGCATCCAATTCAGGCGGAAGACGTTCCGAGCCAGCTCGCCTGCTTCGACGAGGATCATAATCACTCCGCCCACCGCGATGATCCGCGCTTCCACGTCACCGCGGCGAATCTGTCGCACAACAAGCATTGCGGCCAACGCCAATAGAGGCAGGAGCCATAACCATCGCGCGGTGCCGCTGAGGATGACCAGGCGAAGGTCCGGCCACAGACCGACAAAAGCGGCCAATGCGACGTGGGAGAGCTGATATGCGCGCAGCGGCCGCGAAACAGGCCGCGCGAAGAAGGTCCATAGAAACTGGATTGCAAGCGCGGCGGCCAGGTGGCCGGTCATGTCGGTCACCCGCTCCGCGATCCCACGGCTGACGGTGACCTCGTAAATCCAATACGTGCTGGCGAACGTGTTGATCGCGAAGGCGAAGGCAAGGAGGCCGAACCAGAGGTACTCGGTCTGCTTGCGGCGGCGGCCGAACAGCATGAGGTGATGCAGGAAGGCGAGTCCGAAGAGCGCCGCCAGGATGAGCTGGGGAGTCTCCTTCAGCAGGTGATCGGTCCAGCCGGAATGCAATCGGTCAGCCAGGGCCGGGTACGCGCCGAGGGTGAGGACCGTGCTCACTGGGCCGCTATCGGGATCTGGATCCGATACCCAACTGATCCTCCTCACCCGCAGCGCCAGACGCACCTTCCCATCGTTTCCAATGACTTCGCGGGGCACTCGAAAGACCTCCGGAAATCCGAAGGGGAGTGCCGAAGACCAGCCCCGCGAACGCCCGATCCTACGGCCGCCTGCGTATGCTTCATAGCCGCCGTAAACCGGCGGACCGAGAAGCAGGCCGAGATCGTTTCTGCCGGCGGCGATGCGGGCTTCATCCCCGAGAGTCACGACGCGCCGGAACCAGACCATGCCGTCGTAGCCCTGACGGCCCTGCTCGCGCCACGTGGACCGCAACCCGACTCGAGGCCAGGCCGAGTCGTCGAATTCGGGCCATGACCAGCGCGGATCATCGCCCGTCTGGGTTGCCCACAGTTCGGGCGAACGACCTCCGGCAGATGGTGCCATGGAAGCCGCCGCCATAGGAAACACAACGAGCAGCGCCAGCAGAACGCCGAGCGCGACGGCGCGGCCGCCACCGGGGAGGCGATCGGCGAGATGAACGGTCATGTGACTGAACGGCGGCGATCTGAGTCGTCGCGGGATCCCAATGACGGTCATCATATCGCAAGGTCCGCGCGAACATGGCAAGCGGGGAGATCATGCAGCGCGTGGTTATCCCGATAAATCAGGCTAGAATCTCTCGATGAGCGAGCCGCGCCGACTCCATCGCTACACCTACGCGGACTACGTGGCGCTCGAGGCGATCTCCTCGAGCAAGCACGAGTTCCTGGACGGCGAAATCTATGCGATGGCTGGTGGTTCCGAGGAGCACTCGGCTCTGGCGGCGGAGATGGTGCGCGCGCTCGGCAACACGGTCGGTGATCGCCCTTGCCGCGTCCACACGTCGGACCTGCGCATCTACGTCGAGGAGGCCGGGCTGGCCACGTTTCCTGACGGCTCGGTGATCTGCGGTCCGCTGCAACAGCATGATCCGAGCCCGACCGCAACAGCGCTCAATCCCATGATGCTCGTCGAGGTGACGAGCGACTCATCGGAAGA
>DASQGS010000016.1:0-24564 GCA_035632455.1 Thermoanaerobaculia bacterium
GCGAGACGCGAAGGTGAGATCGTCAGTAGTGTCCGTGCTACCGACGTGAGACCTTGAACCGTTCCCTGCGTTCCCGCTCCGCGAGCCACGCGTGGGAATCGCGGTATCCCTGCGCGAAAGCATCGCAGGATTCCGGGGTACCGGCGAGGAAGCCGGAGCGCATCATGCTGAGATAGTCGATTCGGAGGAAGCCGAGCAGGTCGGAGCCTCTTGCCCAGGCCGGGAGCGTTGACAGTCGCCTCATTTCGTGACCTCCCGAAAGGCCGCGGGCGTGGTGTTGTAGGCGGAACGGAACCGGCGGTAGAAGGTGGCGACGGTCCCGAAGCCACACCGGAGCGCGATCTCTTCGGCCGGAAGCGGGGTCGTTCTCAGGAGCTGCACGGCGTAGGCAAGCTGCCGCTGGCGAAGGAAATCGAGAAGCGGCATGCCGAGGATGTCCGGTGCGATCCGGCTCAGGTACGGGGCTGTGACACCGAGGGACGTGGCGAGCTCCGATGCCCGCGCGGCAGTGACGCGGCGGTAACAATCTCGGAGATAGTGAGCGACGGCGCGCTCCAGTCTCTGACGATGGGCGTTGGTGAACGTGCGTCGTGCTCTTGGCATGGCATGGCGAAAAGGCGCCGATGACCTGCCCCGGCATGACACATGCGGGGAGGCTCCGGTGCAGTCATCAACCTCTTCTTATTGAGGAGTGTCGCGGATTCGCCGGCCCATCCTCTCATTTCATAACCTCCCGAACAGCCTCGAGAGTCGGAAAGCAGAAGTGGGGTAGCCCGAGAGGGACAGGATACAAAGCTCGCGCTGGCGGGTACATTTCGACCCGCGAGTCGACAGGGAAACCGCGATCGGAACCGGAACTATCCGATCAATGGGCCGATCTTCGCCCAGAGCTGAATGCCGAGCAGAAGCTGCTCCCAGAGGCTCGATGCCGCCTCCGGCGCGCCGGTCGGCGGGCCGATCATCGCTCCTGGGTCGCTCGTCGGGGGCGGTGGCGTTGGCGCGCCGATGGGCGGCTGAATTTCTGCACCTTTGGCCCGAACCGCCGGAAACACCATGAGCACGGCGAGGAGCGCGAACAGGGCTACGCCACGGCGAACAGAGACACTTCGCATAAACCCTCCTGAGCCAGCCGTTGGCTGGCGAATAGGAGGGCGCCCTCAATCAAGGAGGGTGACCGCGCGCGGAAAAGTCTTAACGGTCTTTTCGAGGCGGGGGCGCGAAGAGGAGATCGGGCTTGCGCTCCGCACGACGCAGGAAGGTCCGGACCGTCTGGAGGTCGTTGGGTGTGAGTGTCCCTGCGGCGGCGGCTTCTTTGATGTAGGCAATCGCGGTGAGCGCGCCGGTGAGCATCCCCGCGTCAGTGAAAACACGGAAGAGACGACCCGCCAGGTCGACGATCTGACGCGTCTGACCGAGTGCGAGCAACGCCTCGGCTCTATCGAGGCCGACGAGCGCCGCGTCCGTGACCATTCCGCGCGACTCAAACTCCGCCGCCACGTCGCGCAGACGCCGAATGGCCTCGCTCCGTTTTCCGGTTTGCAGCAGCACCTTTGCGATGCCCCACTCCGCGCTTATCCTCTCGTTCGCGGGTCCAATTTCGCGAAGCAGAGCAAGGGCTTTATGGAAATGCACGCTTGCCTCGCCGAGATTGCCACGATGCAGTTCGCATTTCCCAAGCGCGTTCGATCCGCGGGCGATCCAATGGGAGTTGTTCATTGATTCGCCATACTCGATGACCTGGCGAAAGAGCGCCGCCGCCTCTTCGAGATTGCGCGCTTCGAACTTGATGCTGGCCCGCAGGTGCAACGCGGTCATCCGCCGATCATCGTCACCCAGGTGAGCGAAGCCGCGTTCGGCGCGCTCGGCCATGGCCGCCGCCTCATCGAGGCGCTGCTGTTGGTAGTAAACGCTCGCGCGAACGAGGGCTACCGTGGCAAGGCCCAGGGATGCAGACGTGAGATGTCTGTAGGCGCGCTCGGCGCGGTTCAGTGATTCCAGTGCCTCGGGACATTGGCCGAGGAGGAGTTGCGCGTTCGCCCGCTCCTTCCACGCGGTTCCGCGCAGCTCGTAGACGGCCTTGGCCGGGTAAGCGTCATTCGGCAGCGCCTCGGCGACCGAGATCGCAGCGTCCGCGAACGTGAGCGCATCGAGCGGTTCGTTCTCGCAGACGCTGTGCGCGTGTTCACTCAGGCGGCGGACGACACCGCCGGTCAGGAAGCGTTTCTGCGTGTGCAGGCTCGTCCATGCTGCTTTTGCGGGGGCGTCGAAGAGCGGTCGCAACAGCTCGCCGGCCTCGCGATCTTCGCTGGCGATGCGCGCGGCATACGACATGAGCGCGTCACGAGTTGCAGAGCCAATCGCCGGCTCCCAGACATCGCTATCGCTCAAGTCTTCGTCGGCGACGGCGAAGGACTCGAGCGTGGAGCGGCACGGTGCGCAATCAGCGGTGTGCCGCGCAATGACAGAGCGCCGCGGCTCAGGCACGGTGTCAGGAGCAAAGGCGAAAACGGCAAGGTCACTTTCGGGTATGTGCTCCACGTCAGGGTACCTCCGATAGGGAGTGGTAAGCGGCAAGGGCGCGCTTCCGGCACTTATGGAGAAAGACGAGGATCGTCGCGGGCGTCGATTCCAGCGCGTCCGCGATCGCCTGCGTGGTGTCGCCGATCAGGTAATACCGGCGGAGGAGGTCGCGGCATCGGCCGCCAATGCCGGCGAGCATCCTGGACAGCAGGAGCTTCCGCGCAATCTCGTCGAGGAGTGTGTCATCGGGCGTGGCCATGCACGGCGTCTCGCCGCAGAAAAGGGCGTCCGCGGCGTCGGCACGCCGGAGGTAATGGCGTGAGGCGTTGCAGATCGCTCCGATGAGGTATGGCTCTACCGCGCGCACCGACGCTGCATGTAAGAAGTATGTGGCGAAGACATCGTGAACCAGCGTCTCCGCTTCGGTCGCAGGAATGTGGAATTTGCGAACAGCGATCTTCCGAAGCGTGACGGCGTACCGCAAGTACACCTCCTCGAACCCCACGGACGCATCGGATGCCGATGTTGTCCGCTGTTGCGGTGTTGCAAGCTCTGCTTCTCTTTGCGGCTCCTGCATCACTCTCTCTTATACGGAGGAGTGACGGAGCGCGCAGGTTCCCTACCCTTGGGACGAACTGCGAAGCCTTCTCTGCGCAACAGTGTGCGAACTTCGAACAGATTGGAATGTATAAGAGTCATTTAATCGCCTGAAGCGCAAACGGACAGACGGGAAAGGCGTACTCGGCGCCAGCACTGATCCGGTCCACGATCCACGCGTGGACGAAAACGCAGATGTCGTCGCCTTGAATGAATGCAGAATACATTCCGTAATACAGCTATAATAGCAGTACGGCTTGATGTCGAAAACCAGAAGATGACCGGCCGCTGGAGGGCGATCCCGCCGCCATTCCAAAGAGCATCCGCGGAGATGCCTGGATTCTGTTTGAGTCTCACCAGCAGGTGTACCGAGCGCCCGGCACGCGTCCGCCCCCTCGCTGGCGCACTTCGCAATCTCGATCCGCCTTGCTATACTGACTTCCTCCGTATCAAGCCATCTGCGGTTTCCGCGGTATGTCGGCACACTCTGCATGGGCGGGTAGAGAATGTCGATCTGGAGCAAGCTCGATTCGAGTCTGACGTCAATCTATCTCGACTACCTCCACGAGCAGGAGCGGGGGGTCGCCGCGGAGCCGCGGCACCATCCGAAGGTGTCGAAGGAGGGACGGCTGAACGTCGCCGTCTACTTCTCCGGCGATCTCGCCGAGCTCGAGGCGCTTGGGCTCGAAACGACCTCGCGATCGCCGGAGGGCCGGGCAAGCGGCGACATCCATCTAGGCAATCTGGAGCAGCTCGCCGCCCATCCCGCGGTGGTGCGGATCGCGTACGGCCGCGAGCCGCGTCCGATCCTGGACGCCAGCGTTCCGGACATCAACGTGCGGGGCCAGATCTGGACGCTGGCTGGCAGCGTCTTCAGCGGACTGACCGGCGAGGGCGTGATCATCGGGGTCATCGACACCGGCATCGACTTCAGCCATCCTTTCTTCCGCGATCTCCCGAACACCACTCGCATCCTGCGGATCTGGGATCAAGGTCTGCGAGACGGCATCGATGGAAAGGCACCCGAACCGTCGATGCTGGAGGACCCCAGCGGCATAACGTACGGGGTCGAGTACGACGACAGAATGATCAACGCCGCGGTGCAGGGAACATCGAAGGCGGTGAAGCATCGGGACTGCGCCGGCCACGGCACGCACGTGGCGTCGATCGCCGCGGGCAACGGCCAGGGTGATTACAAGTACGTAGGAGTCGCGCCGAAGGCCAGTCTGGTCGTGGTGAAGTACCTCCATCCCGACTACGAACCGCTTGTGAACTACGAGCAGCGATTTCGCGATGCGGTGGCCTACATCATCAAGACGGCTTCCGCACTCGGGAAGCCGTTCGTGATCAACGTCAGCCTCGGCGACAGCCTCGCTCCCCACGACGGCATCACCGTGAATGAAGACTTCCTCTCAGACAGGTTCGCCGGCGCCACCGGCCAGGCATTCGTCACTGCGGCGGGGAACGACGCCGGAAAAATGCCCGGTCACAAGGGCGTATTGGTGGACTGTAACCAGCACGCCCAAGTGCTCTTCCCCACGGGGGGCGGAACGACGGAGTTTGCGATCGAACTGTTGGACACCCGTACCGACCGGATGGAATACAACAACTGTGTCGCCAAAGACGAGACCGGAGAGCTCAAGTTCCGCCTCTACTACCCGAACGGCAAGACCATCTATGTCTCGGTCAAGCTCCCTGATACAGCAGAGTACATTGACGGCCCATCGCCCGATGGACCACCGGTGACCGGTGTGTTCAGCGGCCGGCGCTACCTGCTGCGGCATGTGACCGAGACCGTAAAGAGGATCAGCGCCCCTGACTTCAAGCGGAACCTGTTCGAGTTTACGCAGACACCGAACGCCGCGAAGGAGCACTACCAGGGGATGTACAGCGTGAAGATCGCCACGACGGACGACTTGGAGGGACATCTCTATTGTGGTCAGCCGGGGACAGGAGACTTCCGCATCGACGACTCCGCCTTAACGGCGAACTTCATAGTGGTCTGGGATCGGTACCTCATCGGGTCCTACGGCGGCGCAGCGAACATCCTGACGGTGGCGGCGTACTCCGCGAGAAGCAGCGGGGCGCGGCCGGTCGCGGACTTCTCGTCGCGCGGTCCCCTGGCGAGCTACGACGGATCCGAACCGCTGGCCAAGCCCGATCTCGCGGCGCCCGGAGTGCGCGTCACTGCAGCGCACAGCAAGTTCGCGATCCGGACGACCTGCAAGCCGAACACGGTCGAGATGAGCGGGACCAGCATGGCCACGCCGCACGTCGCCGGCGCGGTCGCACTGCTCCTGCAGAAGAAACCCACGCTGACGACCGCGGAGATCATCGCCGCGCTCAAGAACAACGTTCGAACGGGCCCGCCGCCGAACGCCGACGCCGTCGGAGCCGGCCTGCTCGACGTCAAGAAGGCGATCGACAGCCTGCCGTGATGCGCATGGCTGATGAAACGACATACCTGAGTCGTCTCGCCGCGTGGCGACCTTGCGAATCTCGAGCTCCGCGGCCTGGGCCGCGGATTCGATGCCACGATTCTGTCAACTGACTTGCAGCGGGTCTCCCCAACTGGACATCCCGCTTGCTATACTGACTGCCTCGGTAACAAGTCATCGGTCGTTTTTTGCCGGATGTCGGCACTCTGCACATGGGCGGGTAGAGAATGTCGATCTGGAGCAAGCTCGATTCGAGCCTGACCTCTATCTATCTCGATTACCTGCACGAGAGGGATCGTGGGGTTGCGGCGGAGCCGCGGCATCATCCGATGGTGCCGAAGGATGGACGGCTGAACGGCGCGATCTACTTCTCCTGCGATCTCGCCGAGATCGAGGCACTGGGATTCGAGACCACCTCGCGGGCGCCGTCCGGCAGCGCCAGCGGCGACATCCATCTGAGCGACCTGGAACGCTTGGCCAGCCACCCGGCGGTGGTGCGGATCGCGTACGGCCGCGAGCCGAAGCCGTTGCTCGATGCCAGCGTGCCGGACATCAACGTGCGGGGCAAGATCTGGACGCTCACAGGCAGCGTCTTCAGCGGATTCACCGGCGCCGGCGTGATCATCGGGGTCATCGATACCGGCATCGACTTCAGCCATCCCTTCTTTCGCGATCTCGCGAATACCACCCGCATTCTGCGGATCTGGGATCAGGGTCTGCAGGACGGCGTGGATGGCAAGGCTCCCGACAAGTCGTTGCTGGAGGACCCCAACGGCAAGACATACGGCGTCGAGTACGACGACAAGATGATCAACGCCGCGGTGCAGGGAACGTCGAAGGTGGTAGTGCACCGGGACTGCAACGGCCACGGCACGCACGTGGCGTCGATCGCGGCGGGCAACGGCCAGGACAAGTACCAGTACGTGGGAGTCGCGCCCCAGGCGAGTCTAGTCGTCGTGAAATACCTTTATCTCGACAACGCCGCGCCTGTGAACGAGGAGCAGCGGTTTCGCGACGCGGTCTGCTACATCCTCAATACGGCGGCCAAGCTGGGGAAGCCTGTGGTGATCAACCTCAGCGTCGGCGACAGCATCGCTCCGCACGATGGCATCACCGTCAGCGAAGACTTCCTCACGAACAAGTTCGCCGGCGCAACCGGCCAGGCTTTCGTCGCCGCGGCTTCGAACGACGCAGGATTCATGCAGTACCACAAGGGCGCGGTGGTGTCCAAGAACCAACACGCCCGGGTGACATTCGGGGCGGGTGGCGGAACGGCGGAGATCCCGATCGAACTGCTGGACGTTCGTACGGACCGCATGGAATACAACCACTGCGTGGGTCAGGACGAGACCGGCTCGCTTGCCTTCCGCTTCTACTATCCCAATGGCAAGACCATCAATGCCTCGGTACAGCTCCCTGATACAACGGCCTTCATTGCCGGCCCGTTGCTCGACGGAACACCCAAGAGCGATGCATTCAGCGGGCGGCGCTATGAACTGCGGCACGTGACCGAGACTGTGCCGAGGCACGGCTTGCCTAATTTCAAACGGAACCTGTTCCAGTTCATCGAGACTCCGAACAACGCCAAGGAGCACTACCAGGGGATGTACACGCTGAAGATCGAGACGACCGATGCGTTCGAGGGGCATCTCTACTGCAGCCAGTCAAGAGGAGACTTCCGCATCGACGACTCCGCCGGGCTGGCGGACAACGTCGCGATCGAGGAGCGTTTCCTCATCGGATCCTACGGCGGTGCGGCGAACATCCTGACGGTGGCGTCGTACTCCGCGAGAAGCGGCGACGCGAGGCCGGTCGCGGTCTCCTCGTCGCGCGGTCCGTTGGCGAGCTACGACGGGCCCGCACCGCCGGCCAAGCCCGATCTCGCCGCGCCCGGTGTGAAGGTCACCGCCGCGCACAGCAAGTTCGCGATCCGGACGACGTGCAAGCCGAACACGGTCGAGATGGGCGGGACCAGCATGGCCACGCCGCACGTCGCCGGCGCGATCGCTCTCCTCCTGCACAAGAAAGGCACGCTGACGAACGCGGAGATCATCACCGCGCTCACGACTCACATTCGAACAGACCCGGCGCCGGTGGCCGAGGAGGTCGGAAAGGGCCGGCTCGACGCCAAAGACGCGATCGACCACCTCCCGTGATTCGCCATGGCTGATGAAGCGACCTACCTGATTCGTCTCGCGGCGTGGCTGGCACGCGCGCTGGGCGAGAGTGCGCCGCTGCTCACCGATCTCTCGACCGACCACCTCGGCATCGACCTCCCGGCGTCCATCCTGCAGAACGCCAACGTCACCAGCGCGGCCAAGCAGGCTGCGCTCGGAGCGACAAAGATCAAGGATGCAGGGACGCGCCTCGAGACGGTCGCCGCTACGAAGCAGGAGCTGGAGATCCTCGCCGCCATCCTCGAGCTCGGCGCCGGGCTCGCTGATTTCTTCGTCGGACTGAAGGCTCTCGTCGATGCCGTGGGACCGCTGGTCACGCCGGCGTCGATCCCCGACCCGGTCGCTCGCGGGAAAGCGAACGATTTCGCCGCCGAGCTCGCCAAGCGCGTCGCGGACTACTCTATCGCCTCGGCGATCACGGAATTCGTCCCGCGCGTGGCCCTCATCCTCAAGGTGGCCGGCCTTCTGGAGTGGGAGGCTCAGCCCCGAGAAGCGGGCAACGCGCTCAGCCGCGCCTTCGTCCGCAAGGGACTGAAGCTCGACGGCATCAAGACGCTGTTCAGCGATCCCGTCACGCACTTCCAGCAGACGATCAAGTGGGGAGATCCGGCATTCGATCCCATGGATTTCTTCATGCTGGTCAGCGACTTCTTCCCCGAGGAGTCTTCGGTCGAAGTCGGCGTGGATGCCGGCGATCCGTTCTTCCGAGCCTGCACGCTGATCAAGCGAGACCGCACCGTTAATCCGCCCGGGCTGGCGATCACGCTTTTTGGCGATTTCACCGACGACCGCAACACCCGCATCGAGGTCAGTGACGCCTGGGGATTCGGCATCACATCGAACCTCCGGCTGGCCGGCGGAATCACCGGCACCGTCTCGCCGCCGCTGCAGTTCCAGTTGAAGCCGCTGGCCGGCCAGATCACCGGGGACCTCCGCGGCTTCTTCGACCGCAACCCAACGGCCCAGCCGTTCGACATCGTCGGCGGGACGGGCCTGCTCAGCATTTCCGCGAACAACGTGAAGGCCGGCGTCGGGCTGCACGCGGACTGGGACGGCACGAACGCGCACATCGAGCCTCTGGTGTTCGCGAACATCGATGCCCTGACGGTGAAGATCGGAACCGCGGATGCGGACAGCTTCATCGGCAGTCTGCTCGCCTCATTGGACATCCACGGCGAGTTCGACCTCGGCCTCGAGTGGAAGGCCAGCACCGGCCTTCACGTCACCGCCAGCGGCGGCATCGAGATCGCCATCCCACTTCACACCCAGCTCGGTCCGATCACGATCGAGACCATCTACATCGCTCTGAAGATCCTGAGCGACGGCACGCTTTCGCTCGAAGTCTCCACGGCCATCGACGGATCGCTCGGGCCGCTCTCGGCGTCCGTCGATCGCATCGGCGCGAAGCTCAACGCCCGCTTCGCATCCGGCACGGACGCAAAGTTCGGGCCGTTCGACCTCGACCTCGGCTTCAAGCCGCCGAACGGGATCGGCCTGGCCATCGATGCCGGCGTCGTGAAGGGCGGCGGCTATCTCTACATCGACACCGATCGCGGCGAGTACGACGGCGTTCTGCAGTTGATGATCGCCGACATCGTCACCGTGACCGCCATCGGCCTGATCACAACGAAGAACCCGGACGGATCGAGCGGGTTCTCGCTGCTCGTGATCATCACGGCGGAGTTCGGCACCGGCATCCAGCTCGGATTCGGGTTCGTGCTCCTCGGCGTCGGCGGGCTGCTCGGGTTGAACCGGACCGCGAAACTGCAGCCGTTGACCGATGGCGTGCGCAGCGGCGCGATCGACGGGATCATGTTCCCGCACGACGTCGTGGCGAACGCGGCGCGCATCATCAGCGACCTTCGCAATTTCTTCCCGCCGCTGCAGGACACCTTCCTGATCGGTCCGATGGCCAAGCTGGGCTGGGGCACGCCGGCGCTGGTCACGGCGTCGTTCGGGATCATCGTCGAGATCCCGCCCGGAAACGTCATCATCCTCGGCGTCTTGCGCGTGGCGCTGCCGACCGCAGACGATGCCATCCTGAAGATCCAGGTGGCCTTCATCGGCGCGCTCGAGGTCGACAAGAAGCGGCTCTGGTTCTTCGCCTCGCTGTTCGACTCGCACGTCCTCTTCATCACCATCGAAGGGGAGTTCGGGCTGCTGATCGCCTGGGGCGACGACGCGAATTTCGTCATCAGCGTGGGCGGCTTTCATCCCAGCTTCTCCCCGCCTCCGCTGCCGTTCCCTTCTCCGCGCCGCATCGCCGTGAGCCTGATCGATACCGACGTGGCCCGCGTGCGAATCGAGGGCTACTTCGCCGTCACCTCGAACACCGTGCAGTTCGGCGCGGCGGTGGAGATCTTCTTCGGCTTCAGCGCCTTCAACATCAAAGGCCATCTCGCGTTCGACGCGCTGTTCCAGTTCTCACCGTTCCACTTCATCATCAGCATTTCCGCCTCGTTCTCGCTGACTGCATTCGGCGTCGGCCTCCTGAGCGTCAGCGTTTCCGGCTCCCTGGCGGGGCCGGCGCCGTGGGAAGCGAAGGGAACCGGGTCGGTCTCCATCCTGTTCTTCACCATCTCCGCCGACTTCGACGTGACCTGGGGCGACAGCGACACCTCGACGCTGCCGCCGATCGCGGTCATGCCGATGTTTAAGGCTGAGATCGAGAAGCCTGCGAACTGGCGCGCGCTTCCGCCGCCGAGCAACAACCTGCTGGTGTCGCTGCGCCCGCTGCCGGACACCGACTCGCTGGTGCTGCATCCGATCGGCGCGCTGCACGTCTCGCAGCGCGCGCTGCCTCTCGATCTGACGCTCGACAAGGTCGGCAATCAGAAACCGAGCGACGTGAACCGCTTGTCGATCGACGTGACGGGCGGCGGTCTGGTGAAGAGGAACAACGCGCAGGAGCAGTTCGCGCCAGCGCAATTCCAGAACTTCAGCGACAGCGACAAGCTCTCCCGGCCCGCTTACGCGCCTGAGGACAGCGGCCTCGATCTCACGGCCGCCGGCGGCGACGCGCTCACGAGCAAGATGGTGAAGCGGATCGTTCGCTACGAGCAGATCATCCTCGACACGAATGCGAAGCGCGCCCTGGCGAAGTTCGTCCACTTCGCCGCCGGCCTCTTCGCGCATTTCCTCGGCGGCAGCGCGGTGACGAAGTCCGATCTCTCGCAGGCGAGGAAGAAGAAGCTCGATCCGTTCGAGGAGAAGGTCGAAGTGCGGAGCGAGGGATACACGGTCGCGTTCCAGGCCAACAATCAGGCATTCAGCGCCGAGGCGGCGTCGTTCAAGAGCGAAGCCAGCGCACGCGAGTTCCTCGCGCGACAGGCCGCGGCGGACCCGAACCTCGGCGAGACGCTGCACGTCATTCCAAGCTTCGAGAGGGCGGCATGAGCGACACCATCGCCACTTACTCGTTCCTCCCGTGGCTCCGGCAGGGGATCTCCAACCAGATCGTCGGCGGCGCGAGCGACAACGGGCGCGCGGTCATGAACGTGCAGTTGCAGTTGAACGGCGCCGGCGTCAGCGGCAGCCCCGACCTCAACGAACCCGTCTCGCGCAACGTCGCCCTCTTCGGTCCCGGCGACGTCATCGGCATCGATGCCCGGGCCGTCTTCCGCACCGAGCCGCTGCACTGGACCACGAACTTCGAGGCGAACTACCTCGCGGCCATCGATTTCTACGACGAAGACTTTCCCTGCCGCTACACGCCCGCTCCTCCCGATGCCAAGAACCGATTGCAGCCGTGGCTCGCCCTCGTCGTGCTCGAGGAGCGCGACAAGGCGCCGGAGTTCGCCGAGGGGAAGGACGTCCGCGACAAACCGCTGCCGTATATCGAGGTCAGCGATCGATCGCTCTTTCCGGCGGCCGACCAACTGTGGGCGTGGACGCACGTTCATGTGAACCGCAGCCTCGCGGCGAATGACGGCGAGTTCGTTTCGACGGACATCCCCGCCGTGATCGCGCGTTTTCAGGCCGTGCTCGCGGAGAACCCCGATCTCGCTTACTCGCGCGTTCTCTGTCCGCGCAGGCTCGACCCGAACAAGGCCTATCACGCGTTTCTCATCCCGTCGTTCGAGAGCGGCCGTCGCGCGGGCCTCGGCCTCGATCCCTTCGCGAACCCCGCACTCCCGGATGTGACGACCTCCGCATGGGTGGACTACGCCAACCGCCCCGAGCCGACGCGCTATCCCGTGTACTACCGCTGGTATTTCCACACCGGCGGCGCGGGCGATTTCGAGTCGCTGGTCCGACTGTTGCAGCCGAAGCCGCCCGATCATCGCGTCGGCCGCCGCGACATGGACGTGCAGAAGCCCGGCTTGAACGTGCGCGGCATCCAGGCCGGCCGCCCGGATCTCGGCGGCGTCCTGAAGCTCGGCGGCGCGCTGAGAGTCCCCGACGCCGATTTCAGCGGCCCCGAGCTCGACGAGGTCCACAAGTACGAGAACTGGGCGACGCCGTATCCGCAGCCGATCCAGGAGGACATTGCGAAGGTCGTCGATCTCGCCGACGACTACGCCGCGCTGGCCGCGGACGCCGCGAACAAAGGCGCCGGGATTCTCGATCCCGGCGATCCGAGCAAAGGCGATCCCGATCCCGTAATCACGCCGCCGCTTTACGGCACGTGGCACGCGATGACCAAGCGCATGCTCAAGGCGCGCGACGGCAGTGCGGTTCCGAATCCCGAGAACTGGGTGCATGAGCTGAACCTCGATCCGCGCTTCCGCGTCGGCGCCGGTTTCGGCACGCGCGTCGTTCAGGATCAGCAGGAGAAGTACATGAACGCGGCGTGGGAGCAGATCGGCCGCGTGCTGGAAGGGAACCGGCGGATCCGCCTCGGCCAGTTGGCGATGTCGGCATCAACGGCGTGGTACGACCGGCACCTTCGCCCGCTCGCCACCGCGAACCAGCAGAGGGCGCTGCTCGTCGTCGCACCGCTGAACAAGCGCGTCGTGTTCGATGGCGCGACGGTTCACCAGCAGTACGCCGAGGCGTTCGTGCAGCCGGCGATGACCTCGCCGGCGTTGCGCCGCGTGCTGCGGCCGCGCGCCCGCCTCGTGAAAAGCCTCCCGTTCTCGAACAACCAGCCGTTCGAAAGGCTCCTCGATCGCGTGAACAAGGGCGAAGTCAGCGCCGCGCCGCCGAAGGTGGCCCCGCCGGGCGCAATGAAGATCGACGACTTCGCCAAGGCCGTCGGTTCTCCGCTCCCGCCAGGGCTCCAGGGGTCGCTCGGCAACGCAGCAATCGGTAACCCGGCGCTGCGGTGGTGGGTGCTCCTCATCGCGCTGCTCCTGGCAATTCTGATCTTCTTCATCGCGCCGTTTGCCGTGGCCGCAGCCGTCGCCGCGGCGCTGTTCGGGATCGCGTGGTGGGTCTTCAACATCATGACGAAGGCGATCAACGCCGCGCACGCGGCGCAGACGATCAGCACCGTCGCACCGCCGGCATCGACGATCGATGCCATTCCTCCGTCGCCCGACTTCGTGTTGACCGATCCGGGCTCCGGCTACGTGCCGACGCGCGGAACGACCGACAGCTTCGAAGCGACGCGATTCAAGGATGGCCTGCGCGCCCTGTCCACGCTTCTCGGCGCGAGCACGCAGGCCGGACAGGTCCCGCCGAAGCGGACGCTCGATCTCGGCAAGGTGAGCTCGGAGGTCGTGGTGAGGATCGACCCGCAGAAGACCATCCCGAAGCGCGTGATGAGCAGCGTCATCTTCCCGCAGCGCGTTCTTGACGAGATCGGTGGCGATTTCGTCGAGGCCATGGCCTATCCCGTGATCGACACGCCGATGTACGAGCCGCTGAAGAACCTCAGTCCCGAGCTGCTCCTCCCGAACATCACCTTCATCCCTCAGAACAGCGTGACCCTGCTGGAGACGAACCAGAAATTCATCGAGGCCTACATGGCCGGGCTCAATCACGAGTTTGCAAGGGAGCTGCTGTGGCGCGAGTATCCGACGGATCAGCGCGGCAGCTACTTCCGGCAGTTCTGGGATGTGAGCGCCTTCTTCAACGCCGGCAACCTCGACGACGCGACGCTGAAGGAGAAGCTGCGCGACATCACCCGGCTCGACTTCTGGGCGCTGACATCGAAGCTCGGCGAGCACAACAACCGGCAGATGAGCAGCGGCGGTGCGGCCACCGTGGTGCTGGTCATTCGCGGCGAGCTGCTCAAGCGCTATCCGAATGCCGTCGTCTACGCGCATCGGGCGCGGTGGCAACTGACGAAAGGCAAGATCGATCCGACGCTGGAGCGCCTGCTCGAAGACCTCACGCCGGCCGAGGAGTTGAAACCGCCGCTCACGAAAGTGCGCACGCCGCTGTACGACGCCAAGGTCGATCCCGACATCTACTTCTTCGGGTTCGATCTCACGGTCGCCGAGGCGCGCGGCGGAAGCGGCGATCCGGGCGACGACGATCCGGGCTGGTTCTTCGTCATCAAGGAGCGCCCGGGCGAACCGCGCTTCGGCCTCGAGCCTCCGCGCTCGACTCGCGGCGTCGTCCAGCCGGCAAAGCTCGGTAGCTGGAACGATCTCTCGTGGACCGACGTCGAGGCCAGCGGCACGGGGCCGTTCCTGCAGATTCCGGGCGCCAAGACGCCGGCCATCTCCGAGCCCATCGTCAGCGATCCCGAGCACGTGCAATTTCTCGACGACAAGAACGTCGCCTGGAGCGGCGACATGAGCTCCGCGGATCTGGCCTACATCCTGTTCCGAGTCCCGGTGCTCGTGGCCATTCATGCGACGGAGTTGATCGCGAACTAGGCGGAGACGATGGCCGATATTGCACAGCTACGAACGGACGTGCAGCAGAGCCGCCACGCGGCGAGCGACGCGCGCGCCCGCGCCGCCGCGGCACGCGAGCGGCTGGCGGCGCTCCGGCTGCAACTGCAGAAGCTGGCGCGCGTCTCCGACAAGGCGAACGATACGGCGGCCGTCGAGCGGCGCCGCCTGGAAGCGGAGATCGCGAAAGCGTCGGCCGAGAACGATCAGGCCCAGGCCGAAGCCACGCGCCTCGCGGCGGCCGCGGCCGCGGCGCTCGCGGCTTTCGTGAAGGCAGCCGACCCGCGCACAGGGATCGGCGGGCTGAACGATGCCTTCCCCATCCTCATGATGCCGGTGCGGCTCGAGACGCGGTTCAAGCAGGATCCGCGGCAGCCGCAACTCCTCGTCCGGATCTATCCCGACGACTGCTCGATCGATTCCTTCGAGCCCGTGCTCTCCGAGAACGAGGTGAAGAGCGCGAACGACTTCTGGCTGGCGATGTTCGCGGCGGGCAAGGTGCCGGACCAGGAGCGCGGCGCGTGGCGCGTGCTGGCCGGAGGCTACGGCTCAGGGCGCGCCGAGTGGATCATCACGAATTACGTGCCGCTGAATCTCGATGCCGATCCCACGGCGAGCCTCGCGGCGAAGCTGGCGTTGATTCCGAAGAAGGCATTGCCCGACGATCTGGTCCTGACCATCGGCACGGAAGCGCCGCCGCCCGATGCCGACGCCACGGCGCTCGGGAAGTACTGGAGCGCGCTGTGGCTGGCCGCGGGCGACAAGGCGGCGGTCGATGCCGCGCACGGCGCGCTCGTCACCGCCACGGACTCCGCGCGCGCCGACGCGCTCATTGCTGATTTCGTCCCGTCGAACATCAAAGCGAAACCGTCGGTGAAGCCGGTCAACGTCAGCACCGTCTTCGTCCACTTCCCGCCGGCCGCCGGCCTGAAGAGCCACTCCTGGTCGCGCCCCGCGACAGCGGAGCTCCTTCCCGACGTCTTCGTTTTCATCGGCATCAACGGCGGCGTGCAGGAAGTCTTCCAGGTCGGGCAGCCGGTCATCTCGCCGCTCGAGGTCTCGCCCGACCCCTCGGCTCCCGAGGCGAAGCAACTCCGTCACGGTCCCGACGGCGAGTTGATCTTCCCCGACGAGATGCAATGGATGGTGGACTTCGATCGCGCGCTGGCCTCGGGGATGGCATTCCGGATCTCCCTCACGCCTGCGAAGCTGGCCCAGGGCTTCGAGCGCGTGCTCGTGATCGGAATCCGCCTCAGCTCCGACGAGGCCCTGGCGCAGAAGGAGCTGGAGACGCTGATCACGCACCAGCGCTTCAGCCGCGACGGCTATGCCATCGTTCCGCAGGGTACGCCCACGAACAATACCGACAGCGGCAGCTCCGGCTTCTCGCGCACGGACGATCCCGACGCAACGTACGACGCGCTCACGAAGCCCGCGCTGTTCACCGAGACCTCGACCTGGCTCGACAAGGCCGACGGGCAATGGCTCGCCGAGCTCCTCGGCATTTCCACAACGGCGGTGCAGAAGATCGAGAACAGCGACGGCCGCGATCAAGCCGACGCGCGGGCGGTGAACATCGCCCTCTGGCCCGCGACGCTCGGCTACTGGATGCAGACGATGATGTCGCCGATCTTCAGCGATGCCGTCGTCAACGAGACGCGCTCGTTCTTCAACCGATTCGTGCTCGGCCGCGGAAGCATCCCTGCGGTTCGCATCGGCAAGCAACCGTACGGAATCCTTCCTGCGACGGCGTTTTCGCGCATGCAATGGCTCAATCCTTCGACCGATCGGAGGATGCCGTTCGCGAGCAGCTTCCTCGCCCGCTTGTACCAATTGCTGGAATTGGCTGACGCCGACTGGAAGACGATGTCCGGCGAGGTCGCGTTCACCGGCAAGTCCGGCGACCCGCATCAACTGCTCCTCGACATCATCGGGCTGAACTCCGGATCGGTGGAATTCGCGCAGCGCTACGGCGAGTCGATCCAGCAGCTCTACAACCGGCTGAGCATCGAGGGCCTCGGTCCGCTCGTGACCGCTTTCATCATTATCGCGCTGGAGCAGGGTGCCACCGATCTCCTCACTCGCCTCGGCTACACCGGCAACGCACCCGACATTCAGAACAAATTCTTCATTGGCGATCACAACGCGTTGAAGGGGCCGCTCATCGACGACCGCCCGCTTTCCGAGGACTCGCCGATCCGCAAGTACACGGCCGACGGGACGCAGAACTACATCGAGTGGCTGATCGCCGCGAGTGGGAAATCGCTCGACGCGCTGTATCAACAGGAAGGCTTCAAGGACGACAAACCGCCCGAGGCGCTGCTCTATCTGCTGCTGCGCCATGCCCTGCAGCTCTCGTACCACGACACCAGCGTGCAGTTGCACCTCGCGGCGGGACTGCTGACGGCAGACACCGCGCGCGCCGCGCGGATCGACGACACCTTCATTCATATCCGCCAGACGCCGAAGCCATTCGAGAGCCGCTACGGGTTGCTCTACAAACCGGAGTTGGCAATCACGGGCGATGCCGTGACCACCGTCGGCGACTTCATCGGCAGGTCGTTGGCCGCACTCGTTGCCGCCGCGCCGCTGCGCGACCAGCTAGATGCGCTCGACCGGCTCAAGGATGCCTCGACGTCGCGGCTCGAACGCGCACTCACCGAGCACATCGACTGCTGCTCGTATCGCCTCGACGCCTGGCTACTCGCCCTCGTCACCTTCGAGCTCGCCACGATGCGCAACACGCAGGAAGGCGCGCAGGGACCGCGGAAAGAAGGGATCTACATCGGAGCGTACGCCTGGCTCGAGAATCTGAAACCCGACAACCGCGTGCTCACGCCCGTGACCATCGCCGACCCGGCTCTCGCGAGCGACTTCGCGGACGGGCCGCCGCTGATGAGCGACAGCACGAACGAAGGGTTCATTCATGCCCCGTCGCTCAACCAGGCCGTCACCGCGGCCGTGCTGCGCAACGGCTACATCTCGAACGCCGCGCCGTCGAATCCGACGAGCATGGCCGTGAGCCTGACGTCGGATCGCGTCCGGACGGCCGTCGGAATCCTCGAAGGCATTCGCGGCGGGCAGTCGCTCGGAGCGCTGCTCGGATATCAACTCGAGCGCGCGCTGCACGACGATCACAGCTTCGGCGTCGAGCTCGATCAGTTCATCTTCAAACTGCGCCGCGAGTTTCCGCTGGCGTCGAACCGGCTGGCATCGACGCGGATCGACAGCAACGATCTGGCCATCGAATCGATCGAGGCCCGCAATGTCGTCGACGGGCTGGCGCTCGCGAATTACATCCGCTCGAGCGGCAACGCGGCCTACCCGTTCGGCAAGCCGCGCCTCCCGCACGGGACGCCGGCGCAGGAAGCCGCGATCACGGCCGAGGCCGCCAAGATTCTCGACACGTGGGACGCCGTGGCCGACCTCGCGCTCTCCGAGGGCGTATTTCAGGCCGTCGTTGGAAACTATGATCGCGTCGCCTCCACGCTCGATGCCTACAGCAAAGGCAACTTCCCGCCGGAGCCGCAGGTCATATGGACTCCGACCAGCGGCATGGGCGTGACCCATCGCGTCGCGGTGCAATTCGAGCTCGGCGACGCGGACCCGGGCGCGACGCCGCGCGCCGTCGCGGAGCCCGGGCTCAATCGCTGGCTGGCGTCGATCCTGCCTCCGATGAATCAAATCGGCTGCATGGTCGATTACCGCGATGTCGCGAACACCGCGAAAAGCAAAGAGATCCTGCTCAGCGCGCTGAACATCCAGCCCGCGGATCTGCTGCAGCTCCTCCGCGAAGACAAAGAGCGTTCCCTCGCGGAGCTCGACGAGCGGATCATGACCATCATCGCGCCGCTGGCCCGCCCCGACAGCCCGATCACGATCCGCTACATGGACAAGGACACAGCCGCGGTATCGCTCTTCGAGCTCTCGCCGCTCGTGCGCCACCTGCGCCGGCTTCTGACCGCGGCGCGGCCGCTGCGCTCGACCGACCTCTCGCTGACGAACGAGGCCAGGCGCGACGACAACGCGGACGTCTTCGTCGATCGGGCCCGCATCGCCGGCGCGCGGACGGCACTCGGCAATGTCCTGACGGACCTGAACAACTTCGACACGAACGAGCTGAAGACGCCGCTCGGCGACGTCGTGGCTCATCGCGGCGACATCCTCGCGAAGATCGACGGCTGGATCGACACCGCCGTCTCGCTCCTGTCGCGCGCGGCGCTCTTCTCGATCCCGCAAAGCGGATGGGGCTTCGGCTATGACTTCCGTGCGCGCATCTTCCGCGATCTGATCGCGAAGGCGTCGGCCCTCGTGATCCGCTGGAACGGCCGCCTGGCGGACTACGACGCCGCCATCGCCGCGTACGACCTCCTGCCCGGACCGACGCCGGACGCCGACCGGTTCCAGCAGCTCGCGAATGCCGAGCGCCTCATCTCCACGCAGACCATGACGCCGGCCCCCGCCACGCCGCTCGACTATCGCACGCGGCTCGACACGAAGCGCGCGGCGTTCGTAGCGAAGCACGACCAGTTCGTGGCCATCGGGAACACGAACCGCCAGAAGCTCTCCGATCTCCTCGGTGACATCCGCGCGCTGCTTCCGGTGGATGCGTTCGAGTTCCCTGCGCTGTCGATCAGCGCCGAGGAAGACCAGGTCATCGCATTCGCGCAGGATGTGCAACGCGTCGAGCAGGTCATCGGCCGGGAGTGCGACCGCCGCGGCAAGGCCGCCGACGGCCTGCTCGCGCAACACGACTCGGCGGCGTCGGCCGCCGCGCGCGTCGATGCGCTCACCGCCGCGGCGAAAGCGCTGTTCGGCGATGATTTCCTGGTCGTCCCCGAGTTTTCACTCCCCTCGGCGCAAGGTGACGAGCTGGCCTCATCGTTCGGCTCGACGGCGTCGTTGCTCGATTACCTGGTCAACACGATCAAGACCGAGCAGCCCGTCGACACCTGGATGTACGGCGTGGCCCGCGTCCGCGAGCGGATGCGCCACTGGGAGCAGATCGTGATGCTGGCCGGCGCTCTCGGCGGCACCGAACCGGCGCTGACTCCGCTGCAGCTTCCATTCGACGCCGCGGACCGCTGGCTGGCGCTCGACGTCCCACCCGACGTTCCCCTCGATCACGAGCGTCTCCTCTACACCGCCCACTTCAGCAAGCCGTTCGACAAGAGCATTCGTCAATGCGGACTCCTCATCGACGAGTGGACCGAGACCATCCCGTCCCCGGACACAACAACCGGTCTCGGGTTTCACTACGACCGGCCGAATAACGAGGCGCCGCAGGCGATGCTCCTGCTCACGCCGGCGGCATTCCGCGGCGCGTGGCAGTGGAACGATGTGGTCGATGCCTTGAACGAAACGCTCGATCTCGCCAAGCGCCGCGCCGTCGAGCCGGTCCAGATTGACGAAACGCGCTACGCGCAGTTCCTCCCGGCCACGATCATGGCCGTGACCATGAACCAGATCACCATCTCCGCCAACCTCGCCATCAACAACAGCCTTGCCAGGTTCGTGACGCCATGAGTGACCGCACTGCGTTTCTGACCGTCAATCTCGCCTCGGCGCTCGTCGACCGGATCCGTCCGACGATCACGACATGGAACCGTCTCGAAGGACGACCGCGCACGCTCAACTTCGCCCGGGCATTGAAAGCGGAAGTGCGCGACGCCCTCTGGATGCTCACCAAGCAGTGGCAGCTCGGCGAGTTCCATGGCGATGACGCCGGCTCGCCGATCGAGGCCAGGATGCGCATCACGCGGTCGCGACTGCGCAGCTACCGCGCCGGCGCCAGCGGAATCGTCGAAGCGTTCGACGACTCTCTGCCGCTGGAGACGAAGGTGGAGCGGCGACCCGTCGCACTCACGCTCGAGATCCGGCTGATGATGGGAAGGCAGTGGCTGAAGATCCTGCCGGTCGCCGCGCTGAGATCGGAGTTCATCCGCCAGTATCCGATCGCGCGTCCCAATCCTGCCTCGGACGCGGACGCGCCGATCTGCGCACATCAGGAAGCATGGAGCGAGTTCGCGGCTCACGCCGGCCGGAGCATGGACGGCGCGGCGCTCTACCAGCATCTCTCGTCCGGCGGGCACGCGGCTGACGGCATCGCCGGCTCGGCGGGCCACGAGGCCGAGCTCGACGATGCCGCAACGCGTTTCACGAAATGGTTCGAGACCTTGATCGCCCAGCCGTCGCAAAACGAGGCCTGGATTCCGAGCCGGCTCGAGTACCAGTTCGCCTGCTCGGCCCCGGTGTCGCCGGCCGCGGAGAAGATCCTCGACGCCGCCGAGTACTACAGCGGCCATCTCGACTGGTACTCGGTCGACGTCGGTCCCGGCGCAGTGCTCGGCAGCCCTCTGCCCGATCCTGAGAATCCCAAGACCGACAAGCGCGCGCTGGTACCGACTCCGGCCTCGTTCAACGGAATGCCGAACACGCGCTGGTGGGCGTTCGAAGAAGGGCGGACGAACTTCGGCGACATCAAACCCGACACCACCGATCTGGCCAAGCTCCTACTCATCGAGTTTGGCCTGATCTACGCCAACGACTGGTTCGTCATCCCGTACACGCTTCCGTCCGGCTCGATCGTTCACGTCGACGGGCTGGCGGTCACGAATGTCTTCGGCGAGCGCTACTGGATCGAGGCCGCCGGCAGCCGCAAACGCGAAGCCTGGCAGCACTGGACGATGTTCGCGGAGAGCGTCGAGGCGCCGGCGGGCGCACCGCCGGACCTGACCCTGGTGCTCTTCCCCTCGGCCACGAAAGTCGACGACGCCGCGCCGGTCGAAGAGATCATGCTCATCCGCGACGAGGTCGCGAACATGGTCTGGGCCGTCGAGAACACCATCCCGCTCCCGACCGGCGAACCGAAGCGCGGCCTCGAAGCCGCGCGCGAGCTCCGGGCGTTCCTCGAGCAACGCCTCCCTCCCCCACCGCCTCCGCCCGCTCCGGTCGCACCCATTCGCTACGACCTGATGAGCAGCGTGCCCGAGAATTGGATCCCGTTCATTCCCGTTCATCGCGACGCCGCCGACTTCCGCTCCATCCAACTGCAACGCGCCGCGATGCTGCGCGTGCTCGAGGGCGATCCAAATCCTCCGGTCAAGATCGAGCCCCGCACCAGCCTCATCCGCGCCGGCCTCGACGCCCATCAAACGTATTTCCTCAATGAAGAAGAAGTCCCCCGCGCCGGCGTCGTGGTCACCCAACGCTACCGCCCCACGAGATGGCGCGACGGCCGCGCCTGGATCTGGCTCGGCGTCCGCAAACAAACCGGCCGCGGCGAAGGCTCGAGCGGCCTGGCGTTCGACCGGATTCTGAACGTCACCAAGTAGGGGCGCACGGATGTGCGCCCGCAGCTCGGGCGGGGCGGAATTTCTCCGACGAGATGCGACCCTTCCCTCACGGTCCCTTCCCTCACGGTCTTTGTGTGGACAAGAGACAGGAGTGCAGGCGTCCCCGCCCGCTCCCGCCGGGCGTCCGCGCCCGGCGGTGTCTCCCGAGTCGATCGCATGTGTGGGACCTCGGGCACACCTGGGTGAGCTCTTGTGCGAGACACGATCCTTCCATTCCCCCGAATTCCGCCGGGCGAGGACGCCCAGCGGTAGCAGGCGAGACGCCTGCACTCCGCGCCTCAGATTGCCGTGGCGATTCTCTCGGGATGCATGCGGACGAAAGGCCAGTTCTCAAGGCCGGCTGCGGTGGGGTTGCCGAGCACGTAGTCGATCGTTCGTTCTGTCAAGCGCAAAGAGGCCGGCAAGCGCCGCGCCGAAAAGCGACGCTGCCGGTCCGATCCATGGCATCACTTGCATCAGCTGATCGCCTCGGAGTCTTCGCCGAATGAATGGTCGGCTGAGCTCGTCACTGAGTTGCATTAGGCTGCGGCACCCTATCGCTCCCGCCCGCAGCCTATCGCATTGTGCTCGCCGAACGTGAGTTGGTGCAAGCGTCGGAAGCGCCGAGGCTTGGCGGCACCAACGCCATCCGCGTTGGAGTGATCAACCGAGTCATTGGTTTGTGATGTAGTTAGCGACCCGCCACGTACCGTTCTTCTCACGAATCATTCCGAACGTTTCGATAACGGATGACTCATCTTCAAAGGAGCTTTCGTATCGGAGCGTTGCGCCTTCCTGGTCAGGCACACCGGGTAACGATTTGATGTATTCGGCTTTGACCAACTGTCGGGATTTCAACTTGCCTAGGGGCTTGCGGACAGCAGTCCAATATACGAACCATTGCCTCTTCGTAATCTTCTGCTTCATCAGCTCAGCAAGCTGCTCATAGCTTTCGTCGTACTTACCCGAATCCCACAACGGCATCCAAGATTCCGCGGCCCTTTGAGCAATATTCTCTGGAGCATCGTCAGCACGCACTGGACCGATAGCGCAAACGAGTCCAACAAGAATGACTAGAGAAATGATCGAGCGCGTGTTCATCGATATCCTTTTCTTTTGACGGAGGATCGAGCACATAACGAATCCAAGCTCACGGGCGCGGACGAATCGCGCCCTCTTACCACTGTTCCTACGAAGACCAGGGGGTATCAATCGCTGTCGCCGCCATCGCTTGGAATCAGCTCGAGCAGCCTGTTTCTCAATTTGGTCCTGTTTGAGAAGCTCTAACGCGACCAGAGCCCTTCTCACCGGATCTGCTTTGTCAGAGCGAGCATCGGACCGAAGACCGCCACGTTCGCTGACGCATGCAAGACAAACGCGATCAGCAAACTGCCGCCGATGATTGCTGCAAAATGCCACGACGATGGTTGTGGACGACGTAGAGAAGCGACAAACAAAGCGATGAAAGCAACAGGTATCAGAAACCACCAACGATAGGATGCGAAAATGAAACGAGTGAAGGGCGGCAAATCTGCGCCCAGCGCGCTGAAGAGTTTCTCGAATGTAGGCACCGTGACATACGTGACAACTACGACGTAGACCTGCCACGCAGTGGCCACGCAGAAGACAACGATTGCTGTTAACCGACTCGGATTGGAATGTGACATTCGAGCTCTTCCACGAACGCAGTGTAACACTGTCACACATCCCAGAAAGATGGAAATGACAGGAGGGAACGGAGGGGTCAAGTCGGTAGGGCGGCTGTCCGTCTCCGGTCGGCTGTCGCTCGCAACGGAGCACTCCGAGGCAAGCTGCCGCGGGATTGTACCTGGAACCGACTACGCGCCATTCTAAGGGCCGGGTGGTAGACCCCTTCCTTTCTCTCCTTTCCGAAGCAACCGATCGAAAGCCGAAGTCAACCTGCCTCCTTGCCGCTCGCAACTTTCGGCACGCCGGTGCGTACTCGCGTGCAAACGATTGCAACGAAGGAGTGTCTGCATGAGGGGAAGGAGTAAATCGCGAGCCGGCTTTCGCGTGCAATGCTCGTTTTTCTCCCCGCCGGAATCGCGCTCCCGCGGAAATGCGGTGCTTCTCGGCGATCGTGGCGAGTCCGGGCTCGTAGATCACGATGTAAACCCTGTGTTCCCCGTCCGTCGCCTTCCCCAGGCACCGTGCCAGGGCGCGCCGGGGCTTCCTGTCAGGTATCCTTACCTTCTCATGAGACGCATGCGCTTGCTGGTGTGGCTTCTGGGCTTTTTCGTGACCTCGCATGCCACGGCGCAGGTGCACCACTACATCTTCTTCGGCCTCGAGCGGAAGGGGATTGCAGCGGAATCGTTCCTCGACTCGGGCGCCGAGGGCGCCCAGTTGAAGTACACGTGGCGCGAGCTCGAGCCCGAGGAAGGGCACTATGACTTTTCCGCTATCCGCGCGGATCTCGCGATTCTGCGCGCCCACGGCAAGAAGCTGTTTCTCCAGATTCAGGATGTTTCGTTCGACCCGAGAATCGTGAACGTCCCCAAGTACCTGTTGTCGGATCCCGAGTATCACGGCGGCATCGCCCTTCAATACGAATACGATGGAAAACACGAGGACAAGGCCCGGCCTGCGGGCGTTGTCGCTCGTCGCTGGGATCCCGCGGTCCAACGAAGGTTCCAGTTCCTGCTCTATGCTCTGGGAAAAGAATTTGACGGCCTCGTCGAAGGAGTCA
>DASQGS010000017.1:0-3127 GCA_035632455.1 Thermoanaerobaculia bacterium
TCCTGAGGTTGCCCACTCAGTACTCAGCACTCAGTACTCAGCACTCTCTTTTTGTTACCATCCCGCCTTCCAGGAGATCACATCCACATGCGATATCGCTCATTGCACGGCACAGATCTGAAGGTTTCGGAGCTCGGTTTCGGAACCTGGACGGTTACGACAGGCTGGTGGGGCAACTACACGGACGCCGAGGCCCAGGCGCTGATCCGCGCGGCCATCGACCGCGGCGTCAACTACATCGACACCGCCGACGCCTACGGCAACGGCCGTGGCGAGACTGTCCTGCAACCGATTCTTCATGAGCATCCCGAGCTCGTCGTCGGCACGAAGTTCGGCTACGACTTCTACAACAATCCCGAGCGCCCTCGCGGCCAGCGCGAGCTGCCGCAGAACATGTCGCCCGAGTTCGTCCGTTTCGCGTGCGAGCAGTCGCTTAAGCGCCTCGGGCGCGATTACATCGACATCTATCAGCCGCACAACCCGCGCGTCGTTCAGCTCCTGCTGGACGATCACTGGGAAACGCTCGAAGCGCTGAAGAACGAAGGGAAGATCCGCGCCTACGGTCCGTCGCTCGGTCCGGCGATCGGCTGGCGTGACGAAGGCATCTACGCGGCGGCCGCGCGCAAGGCGCCGGTCACACAGATGATCTTCAACATCCTCGAGCAGGATCCCGGCCGCGAGTTCATTCTTGCCGCCGAGACCGCGCAGGAGGGCCGCGTCTACGAAGGCCTCGAGCAGGCCCGTCGCGGCGAGACGAACAAGAAGTTCTGCGGGACCTCGCCGGCATTCGATCCGTCGTTCCGGTCGTGGAAGACGCCGGCCCTGGCGCAGGGCGGGCCGCAGTTCCTCATCCGCGTGACCCACTCCTCGGGCATGCTGGAAGGGAAGTACACGATGGAAACGACGTTCGACGAGAGCGACCACCGCTCGCACCGGCCGCGGGCCTGGCTCATCGAAGGGCTGCAGAAGATCGAGCGCCTGAAACCGTTCTGCGAGCAGCGGAGCGTGACCATCGGCCAGCTGGCGATGCTCTGGCTCTACGCGCATCCGTCGATCCTCTCGGCGCTGCCGAACATCTACAACCTCGAGCAGCTCGAAGAGTTCGCCGGCGCGTCGAATCACGGGCCCCTCAACGACGCGGAGATGGAAGAGATCCACGATCTCTATCTCCACAATTTCGACATTACGCCGTACGTGGAGAGCGCGGTCAGCGCGTAACGAGCGGGCAAGCGGGCAGGGATCGATCTCCTGCTGGTGGCATGGGTGTTTTTCACCACGGAGGCACAGAGAACGCAGAGGAGCACAGAGACCTCCGTGAGTCTCCGTGCTCTCTGTGCCTCTGTGGTGAATACAACCGGTGTGCGGACCGCTGCGCAATTCGTATTCACAAGCCCGCAATTCGCGATGAGGTAGCATCCCTCGCATGACGGCAATTGAAGAAAGCACGGCCTGGCGCAACCAGCTTTTCATCAACGGCGAGTTCGTCGACTCGAAATCGGGCGCGACGTTCATGTCCGTCAACCCCGCGACCGAAGAGAAGATCACGGACGTCGCATCGGCGGGCGTGGAGGACGTGGACGCGGCCGTACGCGCCGCCCGCGCGCAAATGGAGCCGGGAAGCGAATGGCAGAAGATGAGGCCGCGCGACCGCGGCAAGATCCTCTTCCACCTCGCGGAGATGCTCACGGCGCGTGCGGAGGAGATCGGCCGGATCGAGACGATCGACAACGGGAAACCGATCTTCGAGTCGCAATTCGTCGATACGCCCGCTGCAGCGGAGTGCCTCTTCTATTTTTCCGGCTGGTCCGGAAAAGTCACCGGCGAGACGATCCCGATCGCGGAGAACGCGTTCACGTACACGCTCCGCGAGCCGGTCGGCGTGGTCGGCGCGATCACGCCGTGGAACTTCCCGCTGATGCTGGCCGTCTGGAAAATCGCGCCGGCGCTCGCCTGCGGGAACACGGTCGTCCTGAAGCCCGCCGAGAACACCTCGCTGTCGATTCTGAAGTTTGCCGAATACGCCCGCGAGTGCGGCCTGCCGGCGGGGGTGCTGAACATCGTTCCCGGTCCGGGCAAAGTGGTCGGTGCAGCGATCGCCGATCATCCCGGCGTCGACGCCATCGCCTTCACCGGATCGACGGTCGTCGGCCGCGAGCTCATGGCGCGCGCCGCGAAGACTCTGAAGAAAGTCTCGCTCGAGCTCGGGGGAAAGTCGCCGAACGTCGTCTTCGCGGACGCCGATCTCGACGCCGCCGCGCGCGGTGCTCTGAACGCGATCTTTTACGGCAAGGGCGAAGTCTGCGCCGCCGGCTCGCGTCTGCTCGTCGAGGACTCCGTGCACGACGAGCTGCTGTCCAAAGTGGCCGATCGCGCCTCGAAGATGGTTGCCGGCGATCCTCTCCACCCCAAGACCCGACTCGGCGCCATTGTCTCGAAGACGCAGATGGACACGGTCATGCGCTATATCGAGACGGGCAAGCGCGAAGGCGCGAAGCTCGTCACCGGCGGCGAGCGCGCCGACATCGGCACCGGCAAGGGATACTTCGTGAAGCCCACGATCTTCGACGACGTCGACCCGAAGATGACGATCGCGCGCGAGGAGATCTTCGGGCCGGTGCTGGCCACGATCCGCTTCTCCGATGCGAACGACGCCGTGGAGAAGGCGAATGCGACGGTGTACGGACTGGCGGCCGCGGTCTGGACGCGCGATATCTCCAAAGCGCACCGGATCGCGCGGACGATCAAGGCCGGCACGGTGTGGATCAACACGTACAACCTCTACGATCCCGCGCTTCCGTTCGGCGGCTTCAAGGAATCCGGCTTCGGCCGCGACGAGGGCCGCGACGCGCTCGACAAGTACACGCAGACGAAGAGCGTGTGGGTGAATTTGTAGATCGCAGATGGCAGATCGCAGCGAGCGGCGCATCGCCGTAGTGTCATCCTGAGCCGGCGGAGCCGCGGGTGGGTGTGTGGGGGAGCGGCGGAGCGCGGCGAAGGACCCCCTGCAGGACGGGTGGTCGGGCGGAGATCGCACCGCGGCATTGGAGCGGAGGATGAACTCCACACCGGAAGTTCATTAGAAGCCGCCGGAGCCGCGGGGACGGTCGGGTGGTGGAGCGGCGAAGGA
>DASQGS010000018.1:0-1672 GCA_035632455.1 Thermoanaerobaculia bacterium
GTGTACTTGTAGACGTCGCCGACGTTCTTCGCGATCTCGAGGCATGGCTTCGCCACGCCGGGGGTGTAGGCGAGAGAGAGGTCGCGTGCGGTGGCGGTGGGCTTCGTGGGAACGACTTCGGTTTTTCCAGGTCTGCCGCTGGAGTGGTACGCCAGCGCATCCTCGGTCAATTGATTGTCAGCCATGGTCTTGCGGGTCTCCGACTGGTTCTTTTTGTCGGCCGTTTTGAGAGTCGGCGAGTCTAGCACGTCAGGCATGAAGTCCTCCGGAGGAAGCTATGTGGCTTCGGGCTGAAGCAAGTGGCGCGACGCGAGCGGCCGCGCGAAGGGCGATCAGATCGCCAGACCGCACGAACCGACGGTGCGGCGCGTCACGCTTCGAACGTGATCCGGACGCGATTGGCCAGTCCTCGCGATACGCACGCTTGTTTCTCACCACAGAGCACACGGAGATCACGGAGCCGTCTGCGCAGATGTCTCCGTGACCTCTGTGTGCTCTGTGGTGAAGAACTCCGGTGCCGATCGAAGAAATTGGTGCGAGCGCGGATGTCGATCTCCACCCGACCACCCGCCCTGCACCGGGTCCTTCGCCGCGCTTCGCCGCTCCCCCACCCGGCCGCCGCGGCTCCGCCGACTCAGGATGACACTGCGGATCGCTGAAAACAAAAGCGGCGGGCATTGCTGCCCGCCGCCTTCGAGGTCGATTCGAACTTGTTAGACGGCCTTGCGCTTGCGCGGCGTCGGAGCGGCGGGCGCTTCGGCACGCACTTCTTCGACGCGCCGGCTCGACGGGCCGGCGATGTCGCGCTTCCGGCCGGTGAAGTTGTTCCAGGCAATGGCCACGGCCGGCACGATCGTGACGGTGGAGTAGGTTCCGGCGAGGACGCCGATCAGCAGGACCCACGCGAACTCGTGGATGACCTTGCCGCCGAAGAGGAGAAGGGCGACGAGGACAATCGCGACCGATCCCGAGGTCAGGATGGTTCGCGACAGGGTCTGGTTCATGGCCCTGTTCAGCTGCTCCTCGAGGGTCATGCGCGTTTTGATCTTGCGCTTGTTCTCGCGAACGCGGTCGTACATGACAACCGTGTCGTTGATCGAGAAGCCGACGATCAGGAGCAGCGCGGCGATGATGTTCAGCGACATCTCGCCGTTGATCATCCCGAGGAACGCCAGGGACACGGACATGTCGTGGATGATGCAGACGACAGCTGCGGCCCCGAAGAGAACGTCGAAACGCAGCCAGAGATAGACGCCCATGGCCAGGGTGGAGAGCACGACGGCCCAGATGGCTTTCTGCTGCAGTTCCTTGCCGGCCGTCGGGCCGACGGTCTCCTGGTTGAGGACGTTGAACGAGCCGACAAACGTCTTGGCGCGGATCACGGATGCGATCCCGGGCGTGACGCCGGGCGTCGCCACCGCCTGGTCCATGTTCGTGAAGATGCCGAGCTCCGAGCGCTTGTTGATGATGTTCTGAGCGACCCCGAAGTAGTACTGGCGGGCCTGATCGTTCGTTCCCTTGCGGTCCGGATCAGCGCCGAGGAGAAGATCGGTGATCTGGTCGCGGCCGTGATAGTTGAGATCGACCTTGCCGGTGGCCGATTCGGGGTTGAGGTCTCTGTTGAGCTTGGCCACGGTGATGCCGGCGTAATCGCTCTCGGTGCGCTGCCGCG
>DASQGS010000019.1:0-10941 GCA_035632455.1 Thermoanaerobaculia bacterium
TGCCCTGGCGCAGGAAGTCAGAAGGAGTGCGATGAGAAGCGCGGTGCTGGCGGGGCGCATTCGTCAGTGAGCAGTGGTTAGTGGTCAGTGGTCAGTTGTTAGGAATCCGCGATCCTGGCGAGATGATCCTTCGTCGTTTACGCGGCTCAGGATGACACGATCGAGCGATGGCGTACAACATAATCCGGTTCACCACTGACCACTGACCACTGACCACTGACAACTGCTCACCGATTTCCACTGATCACTGCCTCTCACTACATCTCCTTCAACAGGGCGTCCCGGCAATGCTCGAGCCTGTGCCAAGCCAAGCCTTCGCTGGCTTCGCTGAAGACGAGGAGGACGACGTAGTAGCCGTCCTCGAGGTCGCAGATCAGCACTTTCGTCTTTTCAAACTCCAGCTTGAAGCGCATCGGGCGGCCCACGGAAATGTCGTTGCAGAGGCCGCGAAGGCGGGTGAGAAAGATGCCCTGGTAGGCTCCGACGATGCGGAGGTCGTCCTTCTCGAGATCGTGGTCGGTCAGAAGCTCGACGGTCTCGCCCTCGTAGTCGAGGAACATTGCCGCGATCGATCCCTGTGTCGTCGCGAGGAGATTGCGCAGAATGCTTAGAAAGGGCACGGATCTACTCCAACTTCGTCATTCGTGTGCGCATCAGGAGGGGGCGTCGTCGCTCATCCCGGCTGCGGTTCCGTTGCCGCGGCGCATGTATTTTTTCACGATCGTCGGAATGAGCACGAGCGTCAGGAGCAAAGCGGCAAGGATGATGAGTTGTCTGAGGGCCTGGCCCTCGGTCATCTTGCCGCTGAAGAGGGCATCGGCCGAGTAGGCGAAGACGACATGGGCCGGAAGCGTGCCGATGAGCGTGCCGAAGAAGTAGTCGCGAAACCGGACGCCGGCGACGCCCGCGCCGTAGTTCCACACCGCAAACGGCGGGCCGGGAATCAAACGCACGATCAGCATCGTGTGAAAGCCGGCATGATCCACCTGCCGTGCCACGATCTGCCCCGCCTTTCCGAACTTGTCCAGGATTCCGTGGCCGAGGAAACGGCCGACGAAATAAGAAGCGCTGGCGCCGAGCATCGCCCCGCACATCGCATAGACCGAGCCCAGCTTCCATCCCCAGATGGCACCGGCGGGAACGATGAACAGCGTGGCCGGCACGACGACGACGCAGCCGATGGCGTACGCCGAGACCATGATCACCGGCGCGTACCAGACACCGCGCACGTGCTCGCGCTCCTGATGCACCCAGTCGCGGGCCTTGGCGAACGTGAGCTGATGCCGCAGCGGGGAGAAGAAGACCACGGCCACGGCGGCAGCGATCACGAGGAGGACCACGATCTTGATCCAGGTGCGCGAAGTCATGAGCGGCACAGTGTAACGAAAGCCAGCGCGGATTATTCGCCAGGGCGGGCACGTACATACCCTCACGTCAGCCTGAGCCGCGCAGACGGCGAAGGATCTCCTTGGAAGGATTGCGGTTCGCGCAAGGAGATTCTTCGCCGCGCTTCACCCCTTCGGGGTTACGCCGGCTCAGCACCTATAAGGATGACGTAGGGTGCTAGCTCACGCTCTCCACGATCATGGCGATGCCCTGGCGGCCGCCGATGCAAGCGGTCGCGAGGCCGTACTTCTTCCCGCGGCGGCGGAGCTCGTGGAGAAGCGTGAGCACGAGGCGCGTGCCGCTGGCCGCGAGCGGATGGCCAAGCGCGATCGCGCCGCCGTTGACGTTGAGCTTATCCGCGTCGATGCCGAGCTCCTTCACCACCGCCAGGATCTGTCCGGCGAACGCCTCGTTGATCTCGATGAGGTCGAGATCGCTCAATGCCAGTCCCGCTTTCTTCAGGGCGATCTTCGTCGCTGGAACGGGGCCAATGCCCATGATGTCGGGATCGCATCCGGCGATGCCCCACGAGACGATGCGGCCCAGCGGCTTCTTCCCTTTGGCCGCGGCGTTCTCCGCGGTGGTCACGACGACCATCGCCGCGCCGTCGACGATGCCGCTGGCGTTGCCGGCGGTGACGAATCCATCTTTTGAGAAGGCCGGCTTGAGCTTGGCCAGCCCTTCCAGCGTTGTGTCGGGGCGCATGTGGTCATCGTCGGCGATCTGCTCGCCCTTGCGGCCGACGGCGACAGGAACGATCTCGTCGCGAAGACGGCCGGCATCCTTCGCGGCGCAGGCCCGCTGCTGGCTGGCGAGCGCGAAGCGATCCTGATCGTCGCGCGAGATGTCGTACTTCCGCGCCAGGTTCTCGGCGGTCTGGGCCATGTAGAGGCCGCAGTATGTGTCGAGCAGCGCGACCATGAGCGAGTCCTCGAGCGCACCTTGCCCGAAGCGCAAGCCTTTGCGCGCGCCGCGGACGACGTGCGGAGCCTGGGACATGTTCTCCATTCCTCCCGCGAGGACGGTCGTCGATTCGCCGAGGAGAATCTGCTCCGCGCCGCTGATGATCGACTGAATGCCGGAACCGCAGAGGCGATTGACGGTCAATGCCGGAATGTGCTTTGGCACGCCCGCCTTGAGGCCGACATGGCGAGCGCCGTAGATCGCATCCCCCGAGGTCTGGAGCGCGTTGCCGACGATCACGTGGTCGATCTCCTCGGCTGCGAAGCCGCTGCGCGCAAGCGCTTCCTTCGACGCCACGACGGCGAGATCGATGGCGCTGATCTCGCTGAAGTGTCCGTTGTACTCCGCCATCGGCGTTCGCGCGCCGCCGGCGATTACGAGCTCTTTCATGATTGGTTTGCTCCTGTGTGTATTCGAATGGCGCACAGAATGACTGCGATCGCCTGGAAGGCGCTCTTCCACTGCGCCCTCGGCGCGGTAGAAAAGCGATCACCCTCAATTTAATCCCTGACGGCCACTTTATACTTCTGGATCTTCGCCTTGAGCGTATTTCTTGCCAGGCCGAGGCGGCGCGCGGCCTCGCGGATCCGGCCGTTGGAGGCCTCCAGGGCTCGCTCGATGAGCTGGCGGTCGACGCTCGACATCACCTCATCGTAGACCTCGCTCGTGATCTCCATCCGTCCGACCATCGGGTTGAGGAGCGTGGGCGGCATCGCCGGCGGGTTCTCGTCGTGAGGCGCGGACGGGAGGTCTGCGAAGAGGCCGTAGAAATCGTTGCGGGTGATGGTCTCGCCATTCGACATGACGATCGCCCGGTGGATCGTCGACTCCAGCTCGCGGATGTTTCCAGGCCAGTCGTAACGAGTGAAGAGATCGAGCACGCCCGGCGCCAGGCGTTTCATCTCCAGGCCGAGGTCGTGGCAGATCTTGCGGATGAAATGCTCAGCGAGGACCGGGATATCGTCCTTCCGCTCGCGCAGCGCAGGCATTCGGAGTGGAATGATGTTCAGCCGGTAGAACAGATCCTCGCGGAACGACCCTTCTTCGATGGCCTTTTCGATCTCCAGGTTTGTCGCGGCGATGATCTTCACGTCCGTCTTGATCGTCTGCGTGCCGCCGACGCGCTCGAACTCCTTGTCCTCGACCACGCGCAGCAGCTTGGCTTGCATGGCCAGGCTGACCTTGCCGATCTCGTCGAGGAAGATTGTGCCGCCGTTGGCCAGCTCGAAGCGGCCGAGCTTGCGGCGGTCGGCGCCCGTGAACGCGCCCTTCTCGTGGCCGAACAGCTCCGACTCCGCGAGGCTCTCCGGAAGGGCGGCGCAGTTGAACTTGATGAACGGCCCTTGCCGGCGCGGCGAGACGTTGTGGATGATGCGGGCGACCAGCCCCTTGCCCGTGCCCGACTCGCCTCGCAGGAGGACCGTCGAGTGTCCCGCCGAGGCCTTCCGGATTGCGAATTGGATCTTCGCCACAGCCTCGGATTGCCCGACCACCGAATCGAGGTGCTTCTCGACGAGCACCTCCTTCCGCAGCGATTCATTCTCCAGCGACAGGCGCGTCCGCGCATCCTCAAGCTCTTCATACAAACGCGCATTCTCGATGGCGATCGCGGACTGGTCGGCGAACGCCTCGAGGAAGCTGAGGTCGCGTTGCGAAAAGAGATGGCGCGCCTGGCGGTGATCCACGTAGATCGCGCCGGCGATCCGATCCTTGATGATCAGCGGCACGCAGAGAATCGACAGGATGTTCTCCGCGATCACCGACTCCGATTCCGTGAAGCGCTCGTCGGCACGCGCGTCGGCCGATCGCACCGACTGGCCGCTCTGCATGACCTCCTTGATGATCGACTGCGGCGAGCGTTTCGACGCGCCATCCGGGCCCTCCTTGATGTTCCGTACGACGCGCGTTCGGAGAGCATTCGTGATGGGATCGAGCAGCAGGATCATGCCGCGCTCGGCGCGCAGACGGCGGATTGCGAGGTCGAGCACGCGGCTCAACACTTCCTCCAGGTTCAGCGTGGAGTTGATGATCTTGACGATCTCGTAGAGGCCGACGACGTTCGAGTCAGGCGCCTTGCCGGCCGGCTTGATGCGGAACAACGCTCCCCGCGCGCGCTCGAGGTCGTTCGTGGCGTCGAGATGCTCGAAGATCCGGATCGCGCTGCGGATCGTCTGCGTGGCCTCGTCGGAATCCTCGCGAAGGAGGCCGGTGTCGAAGAGCAAGCGCGCCAGCTCGTACGGCGTATCGAGCTCCTCGAATGTCTGCCGCGCGGCATCGAGCCGGGCGCTGGCCGCTTCGCGATCGCCTTTGAAGAAAAGGATCTTGCCCCAGATCCAATCGTTCTTTGCCTGGGTGAATCGATCGGCGAGCCGCGTCGCGTACTCCTCGCTGCGTTGGGCGTGATGAATGGCGTCATCGACCTTCTGCTGGCGGAAGGCGATCCCCGCAGCCAGCGTGTGTCCCTTCGCCAGCCCGTGGAGCGTGCGGTTCTCGTCGAAGATGCCGATGGCCCGCGCGAGGAAGCGCTCTGCGTCGGCGTAGTTTTCGCGCTCATCTTCGATCTGCGCCAGCACGAACGACGCCTCGGCGATGAGATCCTCGTCGCGAGCGCGCTCCGCGGCGGCGAGCGCCTTCTGCACGTACTCAAGCGCCTTGGCGATATCGCCCTTCTTGTTCGTGATCCGGGCGAGCGGGATGTAGACCGAGCTGCGCGAAGCGCGTGTCTCGTCGAACCCCTGCATGTTGAGGCAGCGATTGAAATACTGGAGCGCGGCCGGCCAGTCGCCGACCATCTCCAGGGCCTCGCCGAGGTTCTCCAGCGCCAGGGCCTCGTACTCGAGAGCGCCGATCTTCTCGTCGATGCGCACGCTCTTTTCGAAGTACTCCGCGGCGGCGCGGAAATTGCCGCGCCCGAACTCGACCACGCCGACGTTGTTGTACGCGGTGACGAGATCCCACAGATCGCCCTCGGCCTCGGAAAGCTCCAGGTTTCGCTTGTAATACCGCAGCGCGGTCTCGCAGTCGCCGAGCTTCCAGAGCGTGTTGCCGAGATTCGTCGAAGCGACCTTGCAGAGCTGCTCGGAGCCCACCATCTCCCCGACGGCGATTGCTTCGAGGAGCATTTCCTTCGATTTCTGCCAGTCGCCGAGGCTGAACTCGATGATGCCGAGCATGTTCTTGATGTAGCCGAAAATAATGTTCGGCTTCGAGCCGTCGAGCATCTTCAGCGCCCGCTCGGCCGATGCTCGCGCGCCGTCGAAATCATCCTTCTCCTTGTGCAGCCAGGCGATCCGGTTGAGGATCTCCGCCACTTCCAGAGGCTCCTGCAACCGCTCGAAGTGCGAGATCGCATTCTGGAAGTAGGCCAGCGCCGGATCCTGCTCGCCGCGCTTGGCCAGCACCTTCCCGATCTTCTTCATGATCCGCGCCAGATCGGCGTTCGGCGACTCGTCGTCGGGGCTGCGCGTTTGAATGCTCTTGAGCAGGAACTGAAACGAGTGCATCGCGTTGCGGAAGTCGCTGCTCCGGTAATACGCGTCGGCCAGCTTCTCGCGGATCTCGGCCTTGCGCGCTTCCTCGATGCCGGACAGATCCATCTGTTCGAGAGCGATGCGGAAGAACTCGATGGCTTCCTCGTGCGCCAGCGTCCGCGTGGCCAGCTCTCCCGCCTCGACCGCGTACGAGATCCCTTTTTCCGCCGCATTGGCCCGGCCGAAGTGATAGGCGAGCTGGCCGATGAGCTGCGTCTGGTCGGTGCCGATGCTGCGCTCCAGCGCCTCGCCGGCGCGCAGATGGAGCTCGCTGCGCCTGCGCTCCGGCATGCCGTTGTAGATCGTGTCGCGAAGATGAATCTGCGGGAAGCTGACGCTCTTGCCGTCTGCGGTCTCGTCGAGCAGGCCCTGTCTGACGAGATCGCGCACGAGGTGAAATGTCTCCTCGGCGGGCCGGGAAAAGACGCTCGTGATGAGATCGACGCCGCACACTTCGCCGAACACGGCCACGGCCTCGAGCAGCGAGCGATCGTCGGGGCCGAGCGCCTCGACTCTCTCCATCAGAATCGACGCCGCGCCGCCCGGGATGCGCAGCCCGCGGATTCGCTCCATCTCCGCGACCCATCCTTCCGGCCGCCATCGCAGCAGCTCGTGCGCGATGAGGTAGTCGATGATGCGGCGGACGTTGAGCGGCGAGCCGGCGGATTCCCACACCATCCAACGGACGAGCTCGTCCGTCACGCCTGCCTCGCCGAGAAGCGACTGCACGTGCTCGCGGATGAGCGGCTCCGTGAGCGGCTCGACGCGGATGATCGAGAACGCACCCTCCTTCGCGCGCTGCTCCCAGAACGTCAGCCCCGACGACGGCGCGTCCACACCCGCCTCGCCGCCGGCCTCCAGCGTGAGTGTTCCGATCACCAACAGGCGATTCTGTTTCGCCTCGTTGATCAGAAACGAGAATAGCTCCGCCGTCGATGGGTCGGCCCACTGCAGATCCTCGATCACCAGAATCATCGGCGAGCCACTCGTGTCGCCGGACGCACTCAGGAAGCCGTACATGTCCTGCATCGATTGTACGATGCGGTTGTACAGCCGGAACTTCTGGCCATGGACCGGGGTCGCCGCATCCGGCTGGCCCGGCGTCACCACGACCGGCCGGAGGATGTGGCGGATCTCCGCGGGCGTGTCTGCGTCCGGATTCACCGCCACGAGCATCTTCTGAAAGATGTCGAAGAACGGCGCGTAGATCGTCTTGCGATTCACCGGGCAGCGGCCGCAGAAAACCCGCGCACCGTCGAGCTGCGCGCGCAGCATAGCGTCGCGGACGATGCGGCTCTTACCCATCCCTTCGGCGCCGGCGACGATGACTCCGTTGCCACGGCCGGCGCGCGCCTCATCCGTCAGCTCCATGAGTTGGCTGACCTCGCTCTTGCGTCCGATCAGCGGCGCGGCGAAGAGCTCGCCTCGGCGCAACAGCAGCTCGCCCGTCGATACCTTGATTCCGGCCGCATCGGCCGTCGCTTGAAGCAGAGCTGCGGCCGAAGCGTAGCGGTGCCGCGAGTCCTTCTCGAGCAGCTTCATGATGATCTGCTCGAGAGCCGGTGGAACTCGAGGATTGATCGATGAAGGAGGCCGGATCTCCTCGTCGAGGTGCATGCGAATCACATCGATCGCCGCTTTTCCGTATCCCGGAAGCGCGCCGGTGACGGTCTCGTACAGGGTCATGCCGAAGGCGTAGAGATCGGCGCGGGAATCGACGCGATCCTGCCGCAACATCTCCGGTGCCATGTACTGGAGCGTTCCGCGAATCTGCCGGTCCAACACCTGCCGGCTCTCGATGGCGACGCCGAAGTCCATGATCTTCGCCCGCCCGCCATCGTCGACCAGGATGTTCGATGGCTTCAGATCGAGGTGGATGATCCCCAGGCGATGGATGTGATGCAGGCCGGCGACGATCTGCAGGATCACGTCGTACAGCGCGTCCCAGTTCTGCCCGGTGAAGAATTCGGAGATCCGTCTCCCGGCGAAGTACTCCATCGTGAAGTACGGAAAGCGCTCGTGGAGCAGGCCGTAGTCGTAGACCTTGACGATGCTCGGGTGATCGAGCGAGGCCAGCGTGGAGAACTCGGTCTTGAATCGGAGCGCCTGCTGCGGCTCCGACAGCTCGTGGCGGAGGATCTTGATGGCCTCGTCGCGCTTATCGCAGACATCGAAGACGCGGTAGACCGCGGTAGCGGCGGTTTCCTTCAGCACGGCCCTGATCTGGTATCGAGGGGGAAGCTGCAGCTCGGACGTTACGATCTCGGCGGTCGTCATGGGCGCGGTGACACTTTTGTTACAGGGGCAGAATATAACCCAGTGACGGCAAAAAGGGTCAGCGATTTGGCCAGGGGGCTCTCCACAGCACTCCGTGTAAAATGCCCCGATCCTCCCGATGGCAGAGCCTTCCCAGACTCTCGACCGCTTTACGATTACCCGCACCCTCGGAAAAGGAGGGATGGGTACGGTCTATCTCGCGCGCGATCAGCGCCTCGGGCGGCAGGTCGCCCTCAAGGTTCTGAATGCCGAGAACGTCGCCACCGACGAGCGCAGGGCGCGATTTCTTCGCGAGGCCCGGGCCGCCGCGGCCATCCGCCATCAGAACGTGGCCACAATCTACGAGGTCGATCAGACCGCCGAGGACGTCCCGTTCATCGTCATGGAGTTCTGCGAGGGGGAGACGCTCGCCGACCGCATCCGGCGCAAGCCGATCGATGCCGGCACGTTTCTCTCGATCGCGCGCCAGATCGCCTCGGGGGTCGCGGCGGCTCACGAAAACGGCGTCGTCCACCGCGACATCAAGAGCCCGAACATCATTCTCGAGCCGAATGGCCTCGTCAAAGTCCTCGACTTCGGACTTGCGCGGCTGACACCCACGAACGGCGAGAAACACTCCTTCGAGTCCACCAGCAACCACTTCTTCGGCACGCTCCACTACCTCTCGCCCGAGCAGGCGCGCGGCCAGCGCGCCGACGAGCGCAGCGATCTCTTCGGCGTCGGCGTCGTGCTCTACCAGATGGCGTCCGGACATCTTCCCTTCAACGGACAGGCGCCGCTGATGGTGCTCGAGAAGATCCGCGACGCGGAGCCCGAGCCGTTCGTTCCCCTCGATCCGGCGTTTCCGGCCGCGGCCTCGCGGATCATCGGACGTCTCCTTCAGAAGAACCCGGATCATCGCTACCAGACGGCTCGCGAGCTTCTTCAGGAGCTCGAAGCCATCGACCTCCCGACGCTTGCTCTCACATCGAAGAACATGGTCACGCGCAACACGTTCGGCCGCACCGTGCGCCGCTCGCATTGGACCCGCGTGGCTATCATCGCCGCGGCGCTCGCGGTCATCGGTCTCGGTGTCTGGTATGCGAGCCAGCGGAAGCCGCCGGCACCGCCGGCTCCCGCGGCGGCCGCTGTGCTGGGGCCGATCCGCTCCCTCGCGGTACTCCCGCTGGAGAACATCTCGAATAACACCCACGACGATTTCCTCTCAGTCGGCGTCGCCGACGCTCTCGTCACGAAGATCCAGCAGATTCCGTCGCTTCAGGTTCGCCCGACCTCGGCGGTTCTCGATTTCCGCAATCAGAGAGCAGATGTCAAGACGGCAAGCGAGAAGCTGAAGGTCGACGCCATCCTTGCCGGACGGTTCCTCGCAGCCGGCGACCTCGTTCGCATCAACCTTCAGCTCACCGACGCCCGGACCGGCTACAACGTCTGGGCCGACACCATCAACGGCAAGCGCCAGAATCTCCTCAAGCTCATCGACGACGTCTCGGCGAAGACAGTAAGCGGCCTCAATCAGAAGCTCGGAGTTCACCAGGAAGGAGCGCGGTCCGAGCCGCGGTCCGCGAGCCCGAAGGCCTACGAGCAGTACCTGCGGGCTCGGTCGCTGGCAGACAGCCTCGTGCCCGCTGATCACGCCGAAGAGATCGCCTCGCTCAAGCGCGCCGTCCAGATCGATCCCACCTTCGCCGCTGCCTACGCCGATCTGGCCATCGCCCTCTCGCTCGGCAACGTCCGCGGATTCCACACCGACCCTGACACCAACAAACAGGCCGAGCTCTACGCCCGCGCCGCCGTGCGGCTGGACCCGAATCTGCCGGAGTCGCACCTGGCCCTCGGACGAACGCTCGTGCGCTTCCCGGACCGCTTTCGCGAATCGGTTCGCGAGACCCTCGCTGCCGTCCGCCTCAACTCCGGCGATCCCCAGAGCCTCAACACCATCGTGACGTTCTTCATCAGCTCCGGCGATCTGCCACAGGCGCAGTGCGTGGCCCAGCGCCTCATCAGCACCGATCCCTCGGCGAACGATGCCAAAATTCGCGGGTACTGGTACCTCAACGCAGTCGATCCCGACCTCGCGATCGAAAACGCGAAGTACGCACTGGCCTCGAAGGACAGCGAGCTCGCCGGTCACGACATCCTCGGAAATGCCTACATCCTGCAAGAGAACTGGGCAGCGGCCGAGGCGGAGCAGAAGAAGGCGGCGGCCCTCGTTCCCCAGCACTACATCGGCAAGAGTCTCAAGGCCCTGATCGCAGCAGGTAGAGGCGACCGCGCCGCAGCCGAGGCCGCCATCGCCTCGTTCCAGGACGAGGCCTCGCGCACGCACTGGGCCGCGCAGCGCATCGCGTATTGCTACGCGAAGCTCGGCGACAAACCGAAGGCCGTCGAATGGCTCCGCAAGTCCCTCGACCTCGGCAACCATAGCTGGTACCTGCTCGGGAAGCACCCCTGGCTACGCGACCTGCAAGGCGATCCGGAGGTCCAACAGATCCTCGGCAAGATGAAAGCCGATCTCGACGACGTCCGCGACGACGTGATCGGCGTGTACCAGTTGATTTGCAAGTAGGGGGCCGGACTTTGTAAGTCCGGCCACGGCACTGGGCAGGATGTCTACGAAGCACATCCGAACACTCACGCCAGCCGAAAGGGAAGGGCTTCCCGTGCCTGACGCAATTCGCTTGATCTGGACCGCACGACAATCGCTGCCGCCATCCGCCGGCGGGTCCATCAGCGACATCGTTGCGCGCTCGGGCTGGCTTCATTCCGCGGGCGGCGCGGGACCGTA
>DASQGS010000020.1:0-22623 GCA_035632455.1 Thermoanaerobaculia bacterium
CGGCTGCGGCCGCCGCACTCCATAATGCGCTGTGTTATAACGCCGCGCATGCCACGGACTCCTCACGTCGAGCGCCATTTCACCTCCAGCGCCATCGTCCGCGACGTGGTCATCGGCATGTCCGATGGACTCACCGTTCCGTTCGCCCTCGCCGCGGGCCTGAGCGGAGCGGTGGCCTCGACCGGCATCGTCGTGACCGCGGGCCTTGCGGAGATCGCAGCCGGCTCGATCGCCATGGGCCTGGGCGGCTATCTCGCGGCCAAGAGCGACGCCGAGCACTACGCCTCCGAGCAGCGGCGCGAGCATCAGGAGGTCGTCGACAGGCCCGGCCTCGAGATGCAGGAGGTCGCGGACATCTTCAAGAGCTACGGCATCGAGGATGAGCTCATCGCGCCGGTCGTGCAGGCCATGAGCAAGCGGCCGAAGCAGTGGGTCGATTTCATGATGCGCTTCGAGCTCGGGCTGGAGAAGCCGGAACCTGCGCGCGCTCGCAACAGCGCGCTGGTCATCGCCGGAGCCTACGTCGCCGGCGGCCTCGTGCCGCTCGTGCCGTACATCGTGTTCAAGGCCGCCAGCACGGCGCTCGCGGTCTCCGTCTGCTTCACGCTGATCGCCCTGGCGATCTTCGGCTACGTGAAGGGACAGTTCACGGGCGCGCGGCCGGCGCGGAGCGCATTGCAAACGACCCTCATCGGCGGCCTCGCAGCGGCTGCGGCATTCGGAATCGCGAAAGCGATCACGTGATCCTTAGAAATTGAAAATTGAAAGATGGAGCATCCGAAGAGAGCTATTTTTCAATTTTCAATCTCTCAATTTTCAATTTGCCTCACCTCCCGCTGTACTGTTTCTCGTAATAAGCCTTGAACTCCGCGCTGCGCTCCTTAATGGCGCGCCACCACTTAGGATTGTCGGCGTACCAGCGGACGGTTCGCTCGAGGGCGTCAGCGAAGTCGGTTTCGCACTTGAAACCGAGGCGATCGAGCTTGGTGGTGTCGAGCGAATAGCGGCGGTCGTGGCCCTGGCGGTCGGCGACGCTCTTGATGAGCGAATCCGGTTTGCCGGTGAGCTCGAGGATCTTTGCGGTGATCTCGCGGTTCTCGCGCTCGTTGCCGCCGCCGACGTTGTAGACCTCGCTGTTCTCGCCGTGCTCGATCAGGAAATCGATGGCCGCGCAGTGATCCTCGACGAAGAGCCAGTCGCGAATGTTGCGCCCGTCGCCGTAGAGCGGCAAGGGGACGTCATCGATCGCGTTCGTGACGAACAGCGGAATCAGCTTCTCCGGATATTGCCACGGCCCGAAGTTGTTCGAGGCCCGCGTGACGATCACGGGAAGGCCGTAGGTCTGGGCGTAGGCATAAGCCATGCGGTCGCCGCCGGCCTTCGAGGCGGAGTAGGGATTGCGGGGATTGAGGGCGTCCGTCTCCTTGAACGAGCCGCTCTCGATCGAGCCGTAGACCTCGTCGGTCGAGATCTGGATGAAGCGTTTCAGCCTCGGCGCATGCTTGCGCGCCTCCTCGAGGAGGACGAGTACGCCGTGGACGTCGGTCTCGATGAATGTTCCCGCCTCCATCAGCGAGCGGTCGACGTGGGTCTCCGCGGCGAAGTTGACGACGACCTCGACTCCGCTTCCATCCACGCCCTTGTAGGCTTCCGCGACATCGGCCGGCTTGGCGATATCGCCTTGAAGGAAGCGGTAATTCCTCTTCCCCTCGAACTCCGCCAGATTCTCGCGGATGCCGGCGTAAGTCAGCTTGTCTAGGTTCACGACCTGGGCGTCGCTGCCGTACTTGGTGAAGAGGAATCGAACGAAATTCGATCCGATGAATCCGGCTCCGCCGGTGACGAGATAGCGCATGAGGGTCCTTTGTTGAGCGGGCAGTGGGAGTCAGTGAGCAGTGGTGCAGTGGTTAGTGGTCGGCGAGGTCCGTCATCCTGAGCCGCGAAGACGGCGAGGGATCTCAAGATGGCAGGCTCGTCTTTCTGAGATCCTTCGGCGCGCTTCACCCCTTCGGGGTTCCGCCGCCTCAGGATGACGTGGGCCTCCACATCCTCGTGCGGCGCCCACTGACCACTGACCACTGATCACTGATCACTGACTCCCACTGCTTTTCCGCAGCAGTGCGTTCTGTTCTTCAAGCAATTCGACAATGCGTTGATTCTGGGCCTCGACGCGCCGCTGCGAGGCTCGGGTGCTCTGCATCCAGAGATAGCAGAGGACGCCGATCCCGACGGTGGCGGCGACGAGGATGAAAGCGATGAGATAGGGCATAGCGAGCGCTGCTTGCGAGCCGGGGTTCTAGCATGTTCGGAGCGGGGTGACAAGGCGAACAAGACGGAGCAAGGCAACGCCCTTCCGCTAGTAAATCGTCCACCCCCGGCTCAAGTAGTCCGCCAGGGTGAGCGAGAACAGCACGCCGAGCCAGATCAGCGAGCCGATGATGACCACCCAGGTCAGCTTCGGCGAGTTGATGACGTGCATGAAGAACAGGACCACGAGCACGGCCTTGCAGGTGGCGATCACGAGGGCTACCGGCGTGTTGAGATCGCCGAGGTCGATCTTTGCTGCGCCTACTGTCAGGAGCGTGAAGAAAATCAGGCCGGCGAAGACGGTGAAGTAGATCCAGAGCGGCGTGACGTGATGCTCGGGGGCGTGCTGGAGATGGCGTTCTTCCATCGGGGTCGGCTCCGTCTTCACTTGTGGCGATCGATCAGGTAGAGCAGCGGGAAGAGAAATATCCAAACGAGATCCACGAAGTGCCAATAGAGGCCCATGATCTCGACCGGGCTGTAGTACTCCTCGCCGAAGTGGCCCTTCCAGGCCCGGACCATCATCCAGATCAGCAGGCCCGCGCCGATGACCATGTGCAGGGCATGAAGTCCGGTCATGCCGAAGTAAAATGTCATGAAGAGCTGGATTTGCGGGGCGAGCGGGCCGTGGTAGTGGAAGTGGCTTCCCGGGAAGAGACCCTCTTCGAAGTGCAGCGAATACTCTACCGCTTTGACTCCGAGGAACACCGAGCCGAGCACAAGCGTCGCCGCGAGCAGCCAGAAGGTCTTCATCCGCTTGCCGGTCTGCGCGGCGTGCACCGCGAGGGCCATGGTCAGCGAGCTCGCGAGAAGGACGATGGTGTTGAGCGTGCCGTACGTGAGGTTCTGGAAGTGCGCGCCCGCGGCCCAGGCATCGGGATACGCCAGCCGATAGACGGTGTATCCGAGGAAGATGCCGCCGAAGAAGAGGACCTCGGTAGTGAGAAACGCCCACATGCCGAGGGTCGAGGCCTCGTGCTGCTGCTGCATGTCCTCGAAGTGATGCTGGAGGAACGGGTGATGCGGATGCTCCTCGGTGTGGATGACGACGTCAGACATTCTGCGTGTCCCCCATCGCTTTGAGCATGGACGGATAGTCGTAAGCGTCCCAAGTCACGACCGGGGTCTCGTGAAAATTCTCCTGCGGTGGAGGCGACGCCGTGGTCCACTCAAGGCCGACCGCGCCCCATGGATTCACGCCCGCCGGCCGTCCATACCAAAGTGACCATACGAGATAGATGAGCGGCAGCGCGTAGCCGACGGCCAGCACGGAGGCGCCGGCGCTGGACATGACGTTGAGGATCTGGAACTCCGGCGCATATGCGTGGTAGCGGCGCGGCATGCCGAGGTATCCGAGGACGAACTGCGGAAGGAACGTGAGATTGAATCCGACGAAGACTAGGAGCGCGGCCAGGCGCGCCCACCACTCGGGATACATGCGGCCGGTTATCTTCGGCCACCAATAGTGAATCCCGGCGAGATAGGCCATGACCACGCCGCCGACCATGACGTAATGGAAATGCGCGACTACGAAGTACGTGTCTGTGACGTGGACGTCGAGACCGAGCGAGGCCAGGAAAAGTCCGGTCACGCCGCCGATCGTGAAGAGGCCTATGAAGCCGAGGATGTAGAGCATCGGCGTCTGCCACGACACCGAGCCCTTGTAGAGCGTGGCCGTCCAATTGAACACCTTGATTGCCGAGGGAACGGCGACGAAATAGCTGAGGAACGAGAAGATCATCGCCGAGTAGATCGAGATCCCCGCGACGAACATGTGGTGAGCCCAAACCAGGAAGCCCAGCAATGCGATGGCAAGCGAGGAGAAGGCCACGAATTTGTAGCCGAAGATCTTCTTGCGCGTGAACGCGGCCACGACCTCGCTGGCCACACCCATCGCCGGGAGAATCATGATGTAGACGGCCGGGTGCGAATAGAACCAGAAGAGGTGCTGATAGAGAAGCGGATCGCCGCCGAGGTTGGGATCGAAGATGCCGACGTGCAGCACGCGCTCGATCATCAGCAGGAAGAGCGTGACCGCGAGCACCGGCGTGGCCAGGAGCATGACGATGCTCGTGGCGTACAGCGCCCACACGAAAAGCGGGAGGCGGAACCAGGTGAGCCCGGGCGCGCGCATCCGGTGCACGGTGACGATGAAGTTGAGCCCGGTCAGGATCGACGAAAAGCCGGTGATGAAGGCCGCGAACGTCGTGGTAAAGACGTGCGTGTTCGAGTACTGCGTGCTGAACGGCGTGTAGAAGGTCCAGCCGGTGTCCACTCCGCCGGTAATGATGATGATCAGGCCCAGCACCGCGCCGATCATGTAGATGTACCAGCTCAGCAGGTTGATCCGCGGGAACGCGAGATCCTTCGCGCCGAGCATGAGCGGGAGGATGAAGTTCCCCAGGACCGCCGGGACAGCCGGGATGAGGAAGAAGAAGATCATCACGATGCCGTGCAGCGTGAAGAATTTGTTGTAGGTGTCGGAAGTGAGGAGGTCGCCTTCCGGAGTCAGCAGCTCGATGCGCATCATCATCGCGAAGAAGCCGCCGATCAGAAACAGCAGCGTCACCGCGAGCATGTACAGGATGCCGATGCGCTTGTGGTCCTTCGTGAGGAGCCACGAGAAGAACCCGTATTCGGCGTTGATGTAGTTCCGCCTCTTCGGCAGATCCAGAATCGGAGAATCGATCACGGCGGTGGTCATGGTCGTGGGCTACCTTACTGGTTCATCTTCCCGGTTGGTGGAGTCGAGGCGTTGGTCATCGGAGCGACGCCGGCGAAGGGTGCCGCGGCAGGCGAGCTGGGCGCATGTTGAATCGATTTGATGTAGGCCAGGAGTTTGAGGAGCTCTTCCTCGTTCACTTGTCCCTGGAACGTCGGCATGATCGGTCCGTAGCCCTTCACGAGCTTGGCCTGCGGATTCAGGATGGACTCACGGATGTAGTTGTCGTCGGCGGGGACGGAGCTGTTGTCGTTCAGCAGGACCGTCGATCCGTACACACCGATGAGCGTGGGGCCGCGGCCTGTGGAGTCGGTCATGTGGCATGTGGCGCATGCGTATTTCTGGAAGAGTTTTTCCCCTTGTGATGCGAGCGAGCCCTCGGTGCCGCCGGCGAGCCATTTCTGGTAGTCGGTCGGCTCCATGACTTCGACCCAGCCGGTCATGCCGGAGTGCTCGGTGCCGCAGTATTCGGCGCAGAAGATGTGGTACCGCCCGGTCTTCGTGGCCTGGAACCACATGGAGCGGTAGCGGCTCGGCAGCACGTCCATCTTCACGCGAAAATACGGGAAAAAGAGACTATGGATGACGTCCTCGGAGGCCATGGTGATGCGCACCGGGCGGTTCACCGGGACGTGCAGCGTGTTGATCTCACGCTGCCCCGAGGGATGCTGAAACTTCCACATCCACTGCTTGCCGGTGGCATAGACCTCGAGCGCGTTGTCCGGCACGCGGCCCATCCTGAAGTAGAGGCGCGCGCCCCAGACGAAGACCACCATGAAGAAGATGAACGGAATAACGATCCATGTGAGCTCGAGCAGCTTCGACGGTTCCTCATCCGTCGCCAGCTCGTTGTCCGGACGCCGCCGGTACTTGACCGCGAGGTAGAAGATCACGAGGAAGATGAGGATCGACACGCCGCCGGTGACGACGCAGAGAAACGTGAACAACGCGTCGACGTCGCCTGCCACGGTGGACGCCTGTTCGGGAAGAAGCGGAAAATCAGAAAGCATCATCAGTTGCAACCCTTGTCCGGGATGCCGGATCGCCGGCGTCCCGTCACGACTTGTGTTCCTTTCTTGAATTCTCGATCTGTTCGTGAGCGCGGCGCCGCTCCTTGCGGATCATCACGAAGATGAAGCCGCCGAGGCTGAGGATCGTTGCCACGCCGCCGGCGCGCACGAGGTTCATCGCGCTGCGGCTGTACTTCCCGGTGGCTGGATCGTAGTGAAAGCAGAGCAACAGAAGCTGATCCGTGGCCGTCCCGATCTTGCTCGCGGAGGCCTCGACCAAGCCGAGGCGCAGATCGCGCGGCTTGTACTCGAATCCGTAGAAATAGCGCGAGATGCGCCCTTCCGGCGTCAGCACCAGAAGCGCCGTGCCGTGCGCGAATTGATCGGTCTTCGGGTCGTAGGCGTAATAGAAACCTGCGGAGTCGGTGAGCTTCTTGATCGCCGACTCGTGGCCAGTGAGGAAGTGCCAGCCATTCGCCGCGCCGAGGCGCCCGTAGCGCTTCACGTACTGATCCTTTTTCACCGTCGCCTGCTCCGGCGTGTCTCGCGGATCGATGCTGACCGTGATGACGTCGAACTCTTTGCCCACGTCGAACTTCAGTTCCGTCAGCGCGCTCGCCTCTCCTTCCATCACCATGCTGCAGAGCATCGGACAGCGGTAGTACATGAAGTTGAGCAGCACCGGCTTGCCTCGGAACAGCTCGCGCAGGCGGACGATCCGGCCCTGCTCGTTGCGGAACATGAGATCGAGAGGGACCTGGGCATCGAGTCGCTGGACGATGTCCACGCGCCCCGGCAGACGCGGCGGAGTGGCGGAATTCTCGGCGAAGGCAGAGGCGGAGGCGAGAAGCATGGCGACAAGGACAAGGAGCGCCGGCATGCTTGCCGGCAAGTCGCGGGGCGTCCCTGTCCCGCGACCGCTACTCGGGCGGACCGCGTCCCCGTCATCCTGAGCCGCGCAGACGGCGAAGGATCGCAAAATGGCCGGGTCGCGCCAAGGAGATCCTTCGGCGCGCTCTACCCCTCCGGGGTGCCGCCGCCTCAGGATGACGGGATCGGCGTGTGCTATTAGAAGTCGCGTAGACGGCGAAGGATCTCCTTGGCAGGATCGCGGTCTTCGCAGGAGATCCTTCGCCGCGCTACGCCCCCTCCGGGGGCTTCGCCGGCTCAGGATGACACCAGCGACATGCGAGTCTCTGATCACGGTTTGGTCCCTCCAACAACCGGGAATCCGCGTTGAAGCGAGATCCTCTTGGCGTCGTCGATCGGAATCCGCACCGTCCCTGCGGCGCGATCGTTCCAGCCGTAGCTGGTCAGCTTCTCGGTCTCGATCCGGTGCATCTCCTCCATGTCCGTCACCGGCGTGTTGCGATACGGCGGGATGTCGCCTGCAGCGCTCCTGGCTGGGAACGGCTGGAGGCGCGGCTCGACGGGGACGTTCATACCCGCGGGGCGGGCGATCGAGGTCATCGGCTCTTTCACGTTGCCGCGCTCGAGCACGCGGAAGAAGCGGAAGAGGTACCAGACGCCGACCCCGGAGACGGCGAAGAGTGCGATCAGCACGCCCGCGGACAAGACCAGCGCGCGGAGGTTGACGTCGCTTCGCTCGTGATGAGTCTCGGGATTGACGATCGCGTCGTCGTCGAAGTGCGCGTGCTCAGGCATGAGTCTTCACCGCCCCCTCTCGAAGAGCCTCTTCGACCCAAGTCTCGTAGATCGGGATGATGGTCTGGCCCTTGAGCTGTCCGATGAAGAACCAGAGCCAGAGGCCGCCGATGCCGATGAGCGAGGTGAGGCTCATCCAGGAGTAGTGAAACTCCGGATGGAACGCCGGCGCGGCGAGCCAGTAGAGGTTGACGTAACGCATGACCAGGACGATGGCGCTGACGATGGCAATCGTGCGCGGGCGGTCTTTGATCGAGCGCATCAGCAGCATGAAGAACGGCAGGAAGAAGTGGAAGAGGACCAGGCTCGCAGCGATGACGCCCCATCCTCCATGCTCGCGTTTGATGAAGTAGGGGATCTCTTCCTTGATGTTGGCGTACCAGACCAGCAGAAACTCGGAGAACGCGGTGTACGCCCAGAGCATCGTGAAGGCGAGCATCAGATTGCCGAGGTCGCGCAAGTGCGAGGGCTTGACGACGTCGGCCACGGCCTTGGTCGTCGAGAGCCGGGCCATGATCAGCGTGACGAACGCGAGCGCGGAGAGGCCGCAGCCGATGGTGAAGCTGATCCCGAACATCGTCGAGAACCACTTCGGCTCCACGGACATGAGCCAATCCACCGAGCAGAAGGTCAACGTCATGACGATCATCAGGAGGCCGGTGGAGCTCCACTTGCGCCGCGAGAGCTCGAGGTACGGATCTTTCGAGGCCTCGAACGCTCGCGACACAGCCTTCACGCGCCACGCCCAGACGATCCAGCAGAGAAAGAAGAAGAGCGCCCTCAGCGTCCAAAACGTGGGATTCAAGTAGCGGGCCTTCTGGATCATCACCGCGTCCGCGCCGGCGACGGCGGGATCGGCCCACGGATAAACCGCACCGCTGCGCAGCCATACGGAGGCGAGCAACGGAATGAAAAGCAGCGCCAGCACAGGCATCGAGCGCGCCGCTGCGCCGAGAGGCCTGCGAATCACGATGCCCCACTGGCCGCCGCTGATGTATTGCAAAAATAGGATGGCCAGGCAGCCTGCATTGATCTGAAGCCAGAAGAGCCAGCTCGGCAGCCACGAGCGATAGAAGCTCGGTGCGTCGAACAAGAGGCCGATCAGGCTGATGAGGGCGAAGGCGATGCCGGTGATGAGCGTCGGCTTCTGAAAGCGGCCGATACCGGTGACGAGTTGCCGGTCGACGCGGACATCGGGATTCATGGCCGGCGTCATCGCTCCACTCCCTTCGCGAGGTCGTCCCGTTTGCCTGCGGGCACGTCGTTGATCGTGGCGTTCTGGCTGAGCTGGAGCGCGCGGATGTAGGCGATGATCGCCCACCGGTCTCGCACCGGAACCTGCACCGCGTACGACGGCATCGCGCCGAAGCCGTTCGTGATCACGTCGAAGAGGTATCCGGTTTTCATGCTGCGAAGCCTGTCGGTGTGGTACGAGGGCGGCCTGCGGAATCCGCGCGAGGGAATCATTCCGTTGCCGTCGCCGAGGCGTCCGTGGCATTCGGCGCAGAAAATGTCGAAGCGCTCCTGGCCGCGGTCGAGGATCTTGGCGGTGATCGGGAACGGATAGCCGTCGCCCTCCTGCCCGTTGATCTTCCCGGTCTCGAGGAAGGGATCGACGACCAGCTCGCCGCGAGCCACGGTTCCCGGTATGCGCGGTCGTGCCGACATGCCGTCAGCAAAGAAGTCGCTCTCCGCAAGCGGCTTGTATGTTGGCTGCACGGCCATCTTCTGGCGGCAGGCGGTCAGCGCGCCAAGCATCAGCAGCGCCGCGGCCAGACGCCGAATCCGGCGCGTCACGGTGTTACCACGGGACATCCGTCACCTCACGGGGACCGAGACTCTCGAGGAGGCGGCGCGCGCTCTCGAGATTGAATTTCGGATCGGTGGCTTGAATCGCAAGGAAGAACTTGTCGCGCGACGCTTGGTCGAAGCGCTTCACGTTGAATACCGGGTGGTAGGGCATCGGCAGACCGTTGAGGCCGAGCATGCCGAAGACCGCGGCGAACGCGGCCAGAAGGATCGTGCATTCGAACGTGATGGGGATGAACGCCGGCCAACTGTTGAAAGGCTTGCCGCCGATGTTGAGCGGATAGCTGATCACGTTCGCGTACCAGCACATCAGGAAGCCGCCGGCGCCGCCGAGCAATCCTCCGCCGAGGACGATCGCCGAAAGGTGGCTCTTGCGGAATCCGATGGCTTCCGCGAGTCCGTGAATCGGAAACGGCGAGTAGGCATCGATGTTGGTGTAGCCCTTCTCCCGCACCGCCTCGGCAGCCGTGAGCAGCGCCTGGGCCTCGCCAAACTCGGCGATGACTCCGTAAAGACCTTCTCTCCTTGGTTTCGCCATCGCTCAGTGCTCCTCGTGCGCCTCCGCGTGCGCCTCCGGCAGCAGCGTCCGCATCTCGAAGATCGAGATCAGCGGCAGGAATCGAACGAACAGGAACAGCAGGCAGAGGAACAGCCCGATCGAGCCGATGTACATGCTCCAGTCGTACATCGTGCCGTGGTACATGCCCCACGACGAAGGCAGGAAGTCGCGGTGCAGGCTCGTCGGAATGATTACGAACCGCTCCAGCCACATGCCGACGTTGACGAACATCGCCGTGATGAAGAGACCCACCGCGCTCGTCCGGATCCGCCTGATCCACATGAGCTGCGGCGCCAGACCGTTGCACACGATGAGCGCCGCGTACATGTGCTTGTAAGGACCTTGCCAGCGGTTCGTCATCATGTACCACTCATAGAGGTTGCCGCTGTACCAGGCGAAGAAGGCCTCCATGACGTACGAATAGGCCACGATGAGTCCCGTGGCCAGCATGACCTTCCCCATGTTCTCGAGATGCTTCATGGTGATGAAGTCCTCGAGCCTGAAGAACTTTCTTGTGGGAATCGCAAGCGTCAGCACCATGGCGAATCCCGCGAAGACGGCGCCGGCGACAAAGTACGGCGGGAAGAACGTGGAGTGCCATCCCGGGATCACGGCCACCGCGAAGTCGAACGACACGATCGTGTGGACCGAGAGGACGAGCGGAGTCGAGAGCCCGGCCAGAAGAAGATAGGCGTGCTCGTAGCGATACCAATGCCTCGCCGATCCGCGCCAGCCGAGGGCGAGCATGCCGTAGATCCGCTTGGCGAGCAGGCTCGGCGCGCGGTCGCGAAGTGTTGCCAGATCGGGAATGAGTCCGACATACCAGAAGAGCAGCGAGACTGTGGCGTACGTCGACACCGCGAAGACGTCCCACATCAGCGGGCTGCGGAACTGCGGCCACAATCCCATCGTGTTCGGATACGGGAAGAGCCAGTAGGCGTACCAGGGACGTCCGGTGTGCAGCAGCGGATAAAGCCCGGCCGAGGCGACGGCGAACAGTGTCATGGCCTCGGCGAAGCGGTTGATCGACGTGCGCCACTCCTGCCGCAGCAGCAGCAGAATCGCCGAGATCAGCGTTCCGGCGTGGCCGATGCCGATCCACCACACGAAGTTGATGATGTCGAAGCCCCAGCCGACCGGATGGTTGATGCCAAAGACGCCGACGCCGACGAACACCAGCTTCGCGATCGTGGCCGTCAACACCATCACGAGAACGAATGTGATGGCGAAGCCGATCACCCAGCCCGCGGGCGTCTTGCGCCGAAGCACGATCGAGCTGATGTGATCGGTGATCGAGGCGAAGGAGTGCCCGGGCTCGATCGTCGGAACGGGAACGAACCGCTCCGGGATCCGCTGCGTGACCGGCCGCACCTCGTGCAGCGGCGTCTGTTCGTTCGGTGCCATCCTAATCCGCCTTGATCTCCGGGTTCGGGTTGCGAATGGCCGCGAGGTACGTCGTGCGCGGCCGAGTGTTCAGCTCCTCCAGCAATCCGTAGTTCGTGGGCTCCCTCTTGAGCTGGCTGACACGCGAGGTCGGGTCGTTGAGATCGCCGAAGATGATGGCTTCGGTCGGGCAGGCCTGCTGGCACGCGGTTACGATCCCGCCATCGCGGACGCGGCGATCGTCCTTCTCGGCCGCGATCTTGGCGGCGTTGATCCGCTGCACGCAGTACGTGCACTTCTCCATGACCCCGCGGGTCCGCACGGTCACGTCGGGGTTGCGCATGGCCTTGAGCGCCGGGGTCTCGAAGTCGGAGTAGTGATAGAAGTTGAACCGGCGCACCTTGTACGGGCAGTTGTTCGAGCAGTAGCGCGTGCCGACGCAACGGTTGTACGTCATGTCGTTGAGCCCGTCTTGATTGTGCGACGTCGCTTCGACGGGACAGACCGGCTCGCATGGCGCGTTCTCGCATTGCATGCACGGGACCGGTTGGTGGAAGGTCTCGGGATTCTCCGGCGAGCCTTTGTAGTAGCGGTCGATGCGCAGCCAGTGCATCTCGCGCTCACGCCAGACCTGATCCTTGCCGACGATGGCGATGTTGTTCTCGGACTGGCAGGCGATCACGCAACCGTTGCAGCCGGTGCAGACGCTTGTGTCGATGGACATCGCCCAGGCGTACTTCGCCGGGCCGTCCGGATCGGTTTGCCTGTACTGGTGGCCGGGCCACATCGACTCGATGCGGCGCTCCTCCTCGTTGCCGCTCTCGCGAACGAACGAAGGATTCTTTTGGTATTCCTCGAACGACGCGGAGCGGATGATCCCGCGATTGCCCGCGGCCTCGATGTTCTGATGCTCCTGAGTGCAAGCGATCCGATATCCGGAAGACAGCAGCGCAATCGTCGCGCCTGCGGCGCCGTGCAGCGCGTCGGAGAAGCGGATCGGATAGACGTTGACGCCTGCAATCTGATGCTCGTACGGATTCTCGATGAACTTCGCCTCGCCGCCCGCGATGCGCCCACCCTGCTCGCGTCCGTAGCCGAACGACACCGTCAGCACGCCGTCCGGGTGGCCGGGCACGACCCAGATCGGCAGGCGCAAGGTCTTGCCGCGATAGCCGAGCTCGACGAGCCATGTCGAGCGCTCGTTCTCCAGCTCTTCGCGCTGGCGATCGCCCATGCCGATCTCGCGCGCCGTCTTCGGGCTGACTAGAACGGCGTTCTCCCACGTGATCTTCGTGTGCGGCTTCGGCAGCTCTTGAAGCCATCCGTTGTTGGCGAAGCGGCCGTCGTAGATCGTCGGATCGTGGCGCAGGACGATCTCGTAGCCGCTGCTTTGCTTCGCCGCAGCGGGTGCGGGGATGCCGGTCGATGCGCCGACGAATCGCGGGGCAGGCGCGGAGCCGGCGACGCCGTCATGCAGCCACTTCTTCCATTCGCTTTCGAAATTGAGGCCGGGCGCTTTCGTCTTCCAGTAAGTTCGAACGGTCTCGTACGGCGTCTGGTCGAGTCCGCCGATGAGCGTGCCCATCACCTCGTGCGGCGAGCGGCCGTTGTAGAGCGGCGCGATCAACGGCTGGACGATCGAAACCACGCCGTCGTGCGCCCGGGCATCGCTCCACGACTCCAGGTAGTGGGTCTCGGGAATGTGCCAGTGCGCGAGCAGCGAAGTCTCGTCGTAGTAGAGCGAAAGGTGGGCGCGATACGGCACCTTGGCCATGGCATGGCTGAATTCGAAATCGGCCGGGGCATCGAAAACGGGATTGCCGCCGAGGATGATCAAGGCCTTGACCTTGCCCGCGTTCATGTCGGTCACGAGCTGGCGCAGCGATTCGAGCTGGTTCGCCGGCGCCGCCTCGATCGGGTCCGTGACCAGCACCGTGGTGTTGACGTTGCCGAGAGTCTGGTTGATCGCGTGGACGATCGCGTGGACCGCCGGCGGCTGTTCGTCGCCCGCGACGACCACGCTGGCGCCGCGGTTGTCTTGCAGATCGCGAACGAGGGTGGCGATCCACTTCGCGTGCTCCGTCGTCCCGCCCGCGGCCGCAAGGCCTAGCCCTGCGGCGATGGCGCGGGCGTAGCCTTCGATCTGCGAAGGGCGTACCGCGAGGCGATGATCGGCGACCGAGCCGCTGTTCGAGGGGCCGGATTCGATCGCGTAGAGGCGATTGATCTCCTTGGTCTGTCCCTTGCGAACGCGGCGGCGCGACATGAAGTCGCGGGCATAGCGAAGATGGCCGGGACCGGATCCGAGGAAATCGCTGTCGAGCGAAACGACGACGTTCGCCTTCGAGAAGTCGTAGACGGTGTTCACGTAGCCGCCGAAGGCCATCCGGCGGCCCTCGCGTACGTTGTCGCGATTGACGGGCTCCCACTGGTGCCACTTCATGCCCGGGTACTGCGCCAGGAGTTGCTGGATCTGCGCGCCGAGGGTTGGCGAGGTGATGGTTTGCGTGAGAAGCCGGAGCCCCGCGCCGTCCTTCTGAGCGGCTTGCAGTGCCGGTTGGATCCCGGCGATGAAATCGCTCCAGGTGGAGATCTCGCCGAGGTGCCGAACGACCTGCGAGCGGTCGGGATCGTAAAGGCCGAGGACCGACGCCTGCGTGAATGCGTCCGTTGCGCCGAGGCTCGAGGGATGATCGGGATTGCCTTCGATCTTTGTCGGCCGCCCCATGTGGCTCTCAGCCAGAACACCGGTGGCGACGCCGCCGAGGGTCATGGCAGTCGCAAAGTACAACGGCCTCCCCGGGATCAATCCCTCGGGCTGCTTGGTGTACGGGATGATCTTCTGCTCGGGGCGGTTGCATGCAGCGAGCCCGGCGAAGGCCATCGACGCGCCCATCAGCTTCATGAAGTTGCGGCGGTCGACGCCGGTGGCCAGCGGCGCGGCCTGGCGCGGAAACTCGCGGAACATGACCTCGTCGAGCTCGGCGTCGTCGAGAGCATCGGCACGCGCCAGCTCGTCGAGGCTGCGCCAGTATTCCTTCGCGCCGCCGATTCTGGCGCGGAACGCCGCAAGGTCGAGCTGTTTGTTGTTGTTCATGACTTTCAGTAATGGCACGTCGAGCACGTCGTCAACTTCTGGATCTTGTATTCCTTCACCAGCCGCGGCCCATCGATCTCCTGGTTCGCCGGCTCGTACGCCATGTTGAAAACCTCACCGCGAGGCCGGACGAAATTCTCCGGCGCCCGGTGGCAGCTCAGGCACCATTCCATCGTCAGCGGCGCGGCCTGATAGGTCAGCGCCATCCTGTCGATGCGCCCGTGGCACGACGCGCAGCCGATGCCTTTGGCCACGTGGATGCTGTGGTTGAAGCGCACGAACTGCGGCAGGCGATGCACGCGGCTCCAGACCAGCGGCTTGCCGGAGGCGAAGCTGGCGCGCACGGGCTCGAGCATGTTGGCGTTCGTCCAGATCTGGGCGTGGCAGTTCATGCACGTCGCCGTCGGCGGGAGTCCTGCGAAGTTCGATTCCTCGACCGAGGTGTGGCAGTAACGGCAATCGATGCCGAGTCCGGCCACGTGATGCTGATGGCTGAACGGCACGGGCTGATCCCGCGTGACATTCTGATCCGTGGCGTAAGGCGCGCGGACGATGCCGCCGATCACCCACAGAATGAATCCGGCAATGAAGACGGAACCGAAAATCGTGACTCGGGAGATGGTGTTCGTGCTTCGGTGGAAAATCTGCGCCATCGAGGCTGGTACCGTCCAAGTGAATCGAATTCTGAGGTGAAGGGCTGCGTCCGGGCGGCGGGGGGGTGCCGTGACTCCCCGTCGGAAGAGCGCCGGGATCATACTCAAACTTTTCCGGGCCGCGCAACCCTGCCCGTTCATTTGCAGTGCGCGCTGTCACGGGCTGTTGGATGGTGGTCGGGAGCTTGCCAGGATGGAGAGAGTGGTCAGTGGTCAGGGTCAGCAGAACCTGCACTGACCGCTGACCACTGACCACTGACAACTGCTCACTGCCTCCCGCTGGCGAATCGCCGCAGGAAGCGGGATAATCTCGCATCCCCATGCACAGCGACGCCGAGCTTCTCGATCGCATCCATGCTGGCGACCGGGCATCCGCCGAGGCTTTGTACGATCGTCACGGCCAACGGCTCTATGCCGTGGCCATGCGCATCGCCGGCGATGCCGGCGAAGCCTGCGCTGTCCTCGAAGATGTCTTCGCACTCCTGGCCGCGGGCCCGGACCGGTATGAAGCCCGGCATTCCGGGGTGGCGGCATGGCTGGTCCGCCTCACGCGCGACCGTGCCCTCGCTCGCGCTTCCGCGCATGGGCAAGGCCAAAACGCCTCGACCGCCGTAGATCGGGCAGACGCGGGCTCGCCGGCTGCCCGCCAGGTAGTCGAGCGTGCGTTCTTTGGAGGGCTTGGAATCGCCGAGCTGGCACAGTCGTATTCTCTGTCGGAAGACGAAACGCGCAGGCTGCTCCGGAGGGGAATGGCCGAGCTCAGAGCACAGTTTGGGCCGGGGTGACACGGATGAACGACGACTACACGCTGGCCGATCTCGCCGCCCTCGATGCCCTCGGCATCCTGGCCGGTGAGCAGAGGGGTCGCTACGAGACCCTCCTCGCCGGAGCCGACGACTCGGCGCGGCAGGAGGCCGGCCTGTCCCGCGAGGCCGTGCTGCTCATCGCCGAGACTCTCGAGCCGATCGAGCCGCCGGCGGGCGTGAAGGCTGCCGTGCTCGGCGCGGTGCGCTCCGCCCAGAGCGATGTCACGGTTCCCGCGGCCAGCCGCACCGTTCGTGCCGATGAAGGAAAATGGTTCGACCATCCGATGCCCGGCGCGACCGGCGTTCAGGTCAAGAAGCTCTCGTTCGATCGCGAGCGCGGCCTGGCCACGATCCTCATGAGATTCGATCCCGGCGCGGTCCATCCCCCACACGATCACCACGGCGCCGAGGAGTGCTTCGTCCTCAGCGGCTCGTGCCGGATCGGCGACGCCCACCTCCGTGCCGGAGACTTCCACCACGCGGACGCCGGCTCGCATCACGGCGCCGTGATCAGCGACGAAGGCTGCGTGTTGTTGCTGGTCGTGGATAAAGAGGACTACCTGGTGGCCTAGGCGCCGCGCCGGCGACGATCCTCAGACCGCGCGGCCTTTGCGCCTCATCTCCGGATAGAGCAACAGGAACTCGCGAAGCGACTCCATGAGATCGAGGACGTCCGCAGGAATGGTCCTGGTGCGCAGCCACTTGCATCCGGGGTCGAGCAGATTCGCGAGCAGATCGGCGAAGTGGCTCACGCTGAGATACGTGGTCTCGTAGAGCCCGCCCTTCTTCTCCGCCCGCTCCTTCCTTTCGCGGAAGACCTTCGCCGTGATCCTGGCGGCGATGTAGTAGGGCGCCTGGAGGGCATCGAATTCCTCCGGCGACATCCGCGGCCCCTTGGTGATGTTCTGCCGCGTCAGCGTCCCCTGGAGAAACGCCTGGACCACGAGTACGGCGGTCTTCGGCACAAGGCTGCTGCGGCCGTTCTCGATGACATTGTCGAGGTACTCGATGAGCGCCTTGACCTGCTCGGAATCGGGATAGACCAGCTCGCGAACTCCGTACTTGCGGGCGATGGCCCGCTCGTCGGGCGGCTCGATGCGCGCTGCCGGCGCATCGCTCCGGATTCGCGCCGTCGCGGCTGCCTCGATCTCCGCGGCGATCTCGGCGATCCGGATCTGCCGCGTCTTGGCGTCGGCGGGCTGGCTGAGCGCACTTGATTCTTCCGCCCCTCCATTACGATTGCTGAATTTCATTTCGAAGAGAATAGCACCAACGCCGGTGGCGGATTGGCAACAGAAGAAGATCGGCGCTGTGAGCATTGGCTGCGCGGCGCACCGCGGCGCAGCCGCCTACCGGAGATTGGACAATTCGGACGGCAATCGTATGGCCCAGTCTGCGCCAACAGCGATTTACGTTCGTAATGTCCAAACTCCAGGCCCGGCAGCGCTGGGCCGAGGGCTCCGCGAAACGCAAAACGACTTGCGACCCGGCGTGGCGGCCCAGCGCTGCTGGGCCCTACGTCCGGGCCAAAGGCGAGGCTGAAATCGGGGCTTTACAACAGCCTCTCCTCCAATGCCCTCAACACCGCCCTCGTCCGATCCCGCGCGTCGAGCTTCCCTAGAATGCTCGACACGTGATTCTTCACCGTCCCCTCGGCGGTGCCGAGGGCGTGGGCGATTTCTTTGTTGCTGCATCCGCCGGCCATGAGGCGGACGACTTGCAGCTCCCGCTCGGTCAGTGATTCAACGAGTGCGTGCGTTGGGCGTGGGAGGGCGTCAGCGACGCGCAAGAGGCGTTGGGTGACGGCGGGCTGGAATACCGTCTCTCCGGCAGCGATCGCGCGGATGGCGTCGATGAGTTGCTTATAAGAGACATCCTTGAGCATGAAGCCGCGGGCTCCGGCGCGGATGGCTTCCAGAACGATTGTTGTGTCATCGAATGTCGTGAGCACGAGCGTTGCTGGCAACGCCCCGGATGCGGCGAGGTCTTGCAGGACTTCGAGGCCATTTTTTCGCGGCATGCGGATGTCGAGGAGCAATACGTCGATTTCAGCGGCCTTCACGCGGTCGACCGTCTCGACGCCGTCTTCCGCTTCGCCGACGATGGCGATTTCGGGATCCATTTCCAGGAGCGCGCGAATTCCCTCGCGCACGAGCAATTGATCATCGGCGAGGAACACGCGGATCATGTCGCGGCTCTCCGGATCGGGAGCACGGCCTCGATGCCGAAGCCTTCGCCCGGCTGATCGACGACGCGCATCTCGCCGCCGGCGTTCTCGATTCTGCTGCGCATGCCGCGAAGTCCTGTGCCGTCGCGCGACTCGGATCGCCCTTCGCCGTCGTCGCGGGCGCGAACGCGAAACTGATCGCCGTCGCGCTCGATGGCGATCCAGAGATTCTCCGCCGAGGAATGACGCGCGGCGTTCGTGACGATCTCCTGAAGGCAGCGAAGGATGATGTGCGCGCGCTCCGGGTCATCGACGCGGACTTCGGGCGAAAGGTCGACGTGAACGCGCGGCCGCGGAATGTCGTGGACTAGGCTCTGCACGGCCTGGCTGAGGTTGATCGCAGCATGCTCCTGGCTCTCGGCCACGATGGCGCGGATGTCGGCCAGAAGGGCGCGAGCGATGGTTTGGGCCCGGTCGACTTCGCCTCTCGCTTCGCCCTCGGTTCGCTGGAGCGCGACCTCGAGCCGCAGCGTCAATGCCGTGAGCCGGTGGCCGAGGGCATCGTGGAGCTCCTGCGAAATGCGAAGGCGCTCCGCGATCCGGCTGCCGTCCGCGACCAGATCGTTGACCGCGCGAAGCTCCGCGTTCGTGCGCCGCTCGCGCTCCATCAGCTCGAATGCGAAGAAGGCCAGGATCTGGAAGCCGAGGTACGGAGGTGCGAGCAGCCACGCGGCATTCGCATTCCAATGAATCGCCACTGCCGCGGCGAGCAGAATTGTCTGTGCGCCGATCCATGTCAGTCCCATCAGCCGATCGACGCGCGAGCCGAGGCGCATGGCGATCAGGACCAGCAGCGCGCCTTCGAATCCGTCGCAAAGCAGAAGGACCATGTCGACGACACAAAGCGCGCCGAGTGCCAGGAACGTGAGGCGCGGACGCCGGAGATCGGCGGCGAAGAGCGCGGCGAGCAGGACGAACGCAACGGCCCACTGCGCCATCCGCATCGGAGTGTCGGCCCCGCGGAGGATGACCGGAACGCCGGCCATGGCCCAAGCGATCAGTCCGGCCACGGCGAGGATGCGATTCTGCTGCTGCATCGAGCCACGATACACGCCGCCGTTTTCCGGCGATATAGGCCGAAAGTCATGGGTCGCCTCGGAGGACGAACGGCACATGTATCCGCCGCGATCCGCTGCCATATTGCTGCCCGGAGGACATTCACATGCGAATGACGCTCGCTGGAATCGCCATGGTTCTAACGTTCTATTTCTCTTGTCTGCCGCTGTTGGCTCAGGAGGATCAGAAGACGTTTCTCGACGCCGTGGCCGCGCGCGACACGGCGACCGTGGGCACGATGCTGGAGCGCGACCCGGCGCTCGCCAATGCACGCCGGCCGAACGGCAACGGCGCGGTCGTGATCGCGATGTTCGCGATCGCAAAGGGCGAGGAGGCCTTTCACGATCCGAAGAGCAACGAGCTGCTGCGATTGGTCCTGGCGGCCAAGCCGCGGCTCGATCTCTTCGAGACGGCCGCGGTCGGAACGGCGGAGCAGCTCGAGACGATGCTTCGCGCCGATCCCTCGGCCTTGTCGCGGCGCTCGCCGTTCGGCTGGACGCTGCTGCACATGGCGTCGTTCGGCGGCAACGTGCCGGCGGTCGAGCTGCTGATCAAGAGAGGGGCGGATGTCAACGATCGCGCGAAGTCGAAGTTCCGCAATACGCCGCTGCAAACCGCGCTCCTCTGCGGCCAGCTCGGCACGGCAAGGGTGCTGCTCGATCACGGAGCCGATCCGCTGGTACGCCAGAGCAAGGGCGCGACGCCGATGCACGAGGCCGCGCTCCTCGGCCGCATCGACCTGCTCCAGTTGCTCGTTGACCACGGCGCGGAACTGAGCTCGGTCTCGGACAACGGCCGGACTCCGCTCGCCGAGGCCATACGAGGCAAGCATCCGGAAGCCGCGGAATGGCTGCGCTCGAAAGGTGCGGTCGAGGGGATTCAGGCGGATGAGGATGCGGTGAAGGCGGCAGGGAAGAAGGGGTAGCGGGCCGCGACTCGAACCGCCGGCTAATCCGGCCGGCGGACCCTTACTTTCGAATCGCTCAGCACCACAAAACAGCCTTGCCACGATTCGACGTCTTCCGACGCAAAGACCGCGCGCACCTTTGCAATGAGCGCACCACGGCCGGGGCGCTTCAGCCGAATTAGCACGAACCCGGCGTGCGCACCGGGCGTGAACATTCGGGCATCGCCAAACGCGATGTCTTGTGTCATCAGCAAGCGTCGTTCAGCTTGTGCGGCATTCCATACGTCGGGATCGGGCCGGCCCGACAGGTGTTCGCCATAGACGTGCTCGATGTCGTGACCGAAGACGCCCAATTCCTCAATCAACTCGGTCGGAAGGTTCTCGTCCAGCTTGATCCGCATCAGATTGCCGGGATCTCCGGAATCGGCAGATCTTCCTCCGCAGCCGTGGCCGCGAACGCAATTGCGGCCCGCACGTCGTCCCGCGTCAGCGCCGGGAAGCTGCGGATCATCTCTTCCTCGCTCGCGCCTTCCGCGAGGCTTGCCAGCACAGTACGAAGGGTTACGCGAGTACCGCGGATCACGGGCTCCCCTCCGCAGATCTGTGGATCGCGCGAAATATGGCTCTGATAGTTCATTGCGTCGGCCACTCGGGCCCGAGCCCGTAGGTTCGGCTACTGTCAACAATCGCGTTGACGAGTCGATTGTAGCCCAGGTCGCAAAGCCTGACGCTTTCTTACTTCCACCCCTGAAACTCCACTGCCGCGATTTCCGTCAAGGCCGCGAGAGCGGGAACGAAAAGGCGACGCGAGAGATCGAGGACACGGCTCCTTATTTCGCGGCGTCCTTCGGCCACTCGCCGCCGAGGAATACTTCGATGGCCGGGAAGACGACGCTCGGCCGCTCCGCGTGGGGGAAATGGCCGGTGTGCGGAAGCCGGAGGATCTTCGCGTTCGGCAATGCCGAGACCCATTCGGAGACCATGGTCATCGGGATGGCGTCTTCCTCGCCGTGGATGACGAGCGTCGGAGCGGTGACGCGGGCGAGGTCTGCGGTCCAGTTCCAATCTCCGAGGGAGCCGAAGGTGGCTGGATTCGTCTTGAGCGTGCCGTAGCGGATGGCCTCGGAGGGCGCGGTGCAGAGGTCCGATTTCACGACCGTCGCGGGAGTCGACTTTGCAAGGCGCGGCGGGGTCATGATCGTCCAGTACTCGCGGCAGACGGCGGCGACGTCCTTCGACGTCTCGTATTGTTTCTGCAGCTCCACGGCGCGCTTGCGCTGCTTGTCGGTGAGGCGCTTGCCGAGCTCCGCGCCGAACTCCTCGAAGAACTTCCCTTTGCGGGGCGGGATGGGCGAGAGGAAGATCATCCGCTCCACGCGCTCGGGATGCCGGATGGCGTAGAGCGCCGCGATGGCCGGACCGAACGAGTGCGCGAGCAGCGTGACTTTCTCGAGCCCGAGGTGCTGCCTCAGAGCCTGGAGATCGCGGACGTGATGATCGATGTCCAGGAGCGCAGCGTCAGAGGGCAGCGTCGACAGGCCGCCACCGCGCTGGTCGTAGTAGATGACCCGATGATGCCGCTCGAGCGCGACGAGATCCGCGGCGAGCGATCCATGATCCATGCCCGGACCTCCGTGGATCACGATCACCGGCGATCCCTCACCGCGCTCCATGTACCAGAGGCGAACGCCGTCTCCGGCGTCAACGAACTTCTGTGCGGAGATCGGCGCGGTCATGAGCAGGAGGAGCAATGCGAGCAGCGTTTTTTGCATCGGGGGAGTATGGCCCGATTCGGGAGCGGACGCCACGCTTGTCACCAATGTGACTCATCCTGACACCGTCGCTTCGAGCTTCCGCCAGCGGCAATCATCAGCTATGTTCGAACAAGAGCCATGGATCCCAAGAAACCATCGGCAGTCGCCGCCTACCTTGCGCAAATTCCCGAGGCCTTACAGAATCGTGCTACAGTAGAAATCGCCGCAAAAACCATGTTCTGCCCACAATGCCGCACTGAATATGAACCGGGCATTTCACAATGCGTGGACTGCAACGTCGCGCTTGTGCCCGTCCTGGAGAAGCAGGAGGCCGACCCGGACATGAAGCTGGTCTCCGTGTTCGAAACCTCCGATCCTGGTCTTGTGGCCATCGTGGAGTCCGTGCTGAACGATGCCGGGATCGACTTCATGATGAAGAATCAGATCATGCAGGATCTGCTCGCCGGCGGCCGGCTGGCTGGGTTCAACCAGGTGATTGGGCCCGTGCAGTTTCTGGTGCGCCCGGAAGATGAGGCGAGGGCGCGCGAAGCCTTGACGCCGGTTCACGAGGATGCCGCTTCTCGCGACGACGATGGGGATGAAGGCGACGATCGATAAGCTGCCCGTCGTGTCAACGCTTTCAGGCGATTGGCATCCAGGAGTTGATC